>NZ_JCALCV010000010.1:0-179244 GCF_059812525.1 Mycobacterium sp. NGS51 | reverse complement strand
ACTCCGCCGACGTATGGCGTTTGCAATGCGACTTTGACGACGTCACCGATTTCGCCTTCATTGACGCCCAAAGCGACCGTCATGACCAGGGTGGTGAAGATTTCGCGCTTGGAGAGCCGCTGCAGTGCGTCCTGTTTGATGCGGCGCAAGTCGCCCCCACGGTGGTGGCGGTGCGCGGCCAGCGACAGCCCGTCGTATTGCAGGTAGGTCTCGACACGCTCGCGGTGTTCTGTGAGTAGGTCCAGCAGGGTGTTGTCGGAGGCGATGCGTATGCCGTTGGTGTTGACCAGGATTCGGGTGATCGGGCGTGCGGACAGTTCGGCCAGTAGTTGCGGCAGATGTGGATGCAGGGTGGGTTCGCCACCGGAGAGCATCAGCACGTCGATGCGGCCGTTCTCTCGCTCGAGCCGCTGATCGACGTTGGCGAGCACGTCGCGCACCGCGACCACGTTGCTTAAGTCGGGGGAGGAGTCGGCGAAACACGTCGGGCAGCGCAGGTTGCATGTCTCGGCGATGTCTTCCAGAAGGATGCAGGTGTGCTGGGTCTGCATCTCGGGCAGACCGCGCAGGTACGCCGCCGGGATCGCCTCGAAGTTTCCCGCCGCATCGGGGACATGGGACTTGGTGGGCGCCGTCCACTCCTCAAGATAGGCAAGGATTTCGGGGTTTTCATCGTAGAGGGTGCGCACCATCCCGTGGCCGGGGCAGCCCCGCTCGAGCCAGACCCGCTCGTCGCGGACAGCCAGCCAGCCGCTGAGCCGCGGCACAGCGCTTAGCGGGCGCTCGGGCTGCTCGATGTGGCAATGGGGGCAGAACGCGTTGACGTAGCGGTGGATACGGTCGCCCCGCAAGCCCATGCCAGCCATCAGGCCCCTTCGTACATCGCTGGGTTCAGCCCAGTGCAGTAGCCGACGGTGAGGATCGATGTGAGCGCCCACCCGATCATCAAACCCAAACCGATCGCCTGCGCTAATGCATTGTAGGTCGCCAGCAGCGCCCCGCCGCCGCCGAATGCGATCAGGGCCAAGACAACCGCGCCACGCGCGGTCGCCGCTGGCCGGCCACTGCTACTCCAGCCGAGCACAGCGAAACCACCGGGCAGGTTGATCGCCCAGTAAAGAAAGACCCCTGCCACGACATCCGCGACCCGCATACGGGGCCGCAGCTTGCCGCCGTTATGTCGGCGTGGACGCTGCCCATGGTCAGGTGGAGGGCCGCCGCGGCGCGATTCCCACGGGTCCTGCGGATCCGACGGTGGGACGGTCAATGCGACCAGCCGTACATCACTGGGTTCAAACCCGTGCAGATACCCAATGTGAGGATCGACGTCAACGCCCACCCGATCATCAACCCCATACCGAAGCCTTTGGTCGATCGGCTGCGCTGAGCGACCAACGCACCGCCCGCACCGAACGCGACCGCGGCCAGCGCGATCGCGCCCAGCGCGAAGGCCAGGTTCGGGGTCAGGATATTGGCCAGTCCCCAAAGCACCCATGGTCCAATCACAGTGTTGATAGCCACGTAGACGACGACGCCGACCGCTGCGCCTCCTAGAACATCTGCGCGGGGGCTTCGACGCGGCACCGGCCAACCAGGCCCGCCGGGGCGGGGTTGGTCAGGACTGCCGGGCCATTGCCAGCCGCCCTCGGGCTGATCCGGTGGCACTGGCGGCGGCGCCGTCATGCGGGTGTCTTTTGACGGGGGAGCAACGCGTCGTAATGGCCGCGCCGGTGACCGTAGCTCAACCGCAGCCCCACCGCCAGCAGCGACGGCAGCAAAAACCATTGCGGCCGAGTTAATCCCAGCCACACCGTGTCGTTGGCCCGGGTGAACTCAACTAGGAACCGGAATACCGCGTAGCCGGCAATGTAGATCACGAACAGCTCACCGGGCTGAGTGATCCGGCCGCGCAGCCACAGCAGCACCGCGAACGCGGCCAGCTGAAAAACGATTTCGTATATGAACGACGGATGCATCGCCGCCGCAGCCAGACACCCCGGGCATTTCGGGGTGGCAGCCGACGCATGGACACCCCACGGCAGGCTGGTCGGCCGGCCCGGGGCTTCCGTCAGGTGACACCCGATCCGGCCGATTGCCATCCCCAGCGCGACCGCGGGCGCGAACAGATCACCGGTTTTGCCGCGATAGCCACCGATCCGCTTGGCAATCAACACGCCGGCGTAGGCGCCCAGGAGACCGCCGAGAATGCTGCGGGCACCAAACTGCCACGCCTGCAGCAACGTTGGGTTGAGCCGAAAATCGAGATGCTGCGCCCATCCCGATAACCGCATCCCGATCGCGCCGCCGACTAGCGCGCCGGTCACTGCGACCAGCGATTGCTCATTGAGTGCCTGCCGACGGCGCGCCTCGGCGGCGAAAACTGCGGTGGCGGCCAGTACGCCCAGCGCGACGAATGTCCCGTGGACCGGCAAGTCTATGGGGCCGACGTGCCATCGCGGAACCATCCGGCAAGCGTATCGGCATCATGGTTCTCGACGCTCTCGAATTGAGTGGTCTGTACCTGCTGGATCTCGGCTAAGCCAGGCGGGATATCAGCTGTCAGTGTTGTAAGTAGGCCAATGGCTGCGTCGTGTGACTCTAATTGGGGCGAGAATAGTTGCCAGCGTGACAGACAACGCTACTAGCCGAGGTTGACGTCTTCGACCGATCCTCTAGTTTGTTTCGTGGTAGTCACATCCCGGCACTCGCCGAGCACGTCGATGCCTCGGTTAGGCGTACTGACGTTCTGGGGGCCGAATATGGCGACGACATTGTTCTTTTTCAGCACTGTGCCATGGCTATGGAACTCAGCGTCCCCTGTCCAACCGAGGCTCCGAAGGCGTTGCACCATCCCGGCGATCTCGGCTTCTGATGCTTCAAAGCTCGCCGCGGGCGGGTAGGCGATATTCACTTCTCCACGGAAAGGCGGGTCGCCGTCATCGTTGCACGACGAGTGCGAAAACGCGGCGTCGACGACATGTAGACCGAGAGCACGGGCTATCTCGCGTGCGGCATCGACAACTTGAGCCTTGGACTGCTCAGGTGTCATCGGATTCGTCACGCTGGCGGCTTGCAAATTGTTCATTAGTCCGCATCCTGACGTTACGACTGCCACAACGGCTATGGCAGTAATGAGCAGCTGAATGGTCTGCATTCTCGTACGCATTTTCGCTCCTGCTACCGGTGGTAGTGCCCGGACGTGCCCGGCCGATAAAGTTCCGGGTCGCTGGCGCCCGGAATCCCGGAAGCCTCGATGATTTGACTAAGGACGGTGTCGCGGTGCGGGGCGGTCATGCCGTGACGCTCTAACGCGTCGCCGTGACCCGATGCGATGTCGGCCATGCTGAACAGGGATTCGCTGCCGGGGTCATAGTAGTGGCTGTGGTCGTTGAATGTCAGTCCGGGCACCTCGGCTTTGAAACGGGTGGAACCGAAGCCGTCCACTGCTGGGTCCGCTCCCAGGGCGAGGGTGACATCGGTTCCGGGCGCGTGCACCTGTGGTATGCCGCCCAACTGCGTGATCGGATCGGTCGAGGCGGCCCCCACATAGACGTGGCCCCCTGGCGCTAGATGAAAGTCGGCGGTGCTGTGGGCCATGTCGGTGCCCGGGCATCCGATCAAAACTACGTCGTTGGCGTGCATCCCGTAACCCGCCGCGGCATCGGCGACCGTCGTTGAGCCATAGGAATGCCCGATCACCGTGACGTCGGAGGCACCCTGGTGAGTCACATTGAGCGCGTTGACATCCGACGCCAGCAAGCCACCGCCTTGATGCGCGAGTCCGGTCTGCCCCACTTGGGGATCGCCGAGGCTGTCGGGTGCGTTGTAGCCCATCCACGCCACAACCGAGGTGCTCCGACCATGATCGGCGAAAGCGGTCTCGTTGTACAAATTCGCCGCGTCATTGCTGGACAGCCAGCCTTCGGTGACGCTGTGGCTGGTGCCAGGCACCACCACAGCGGTGTTGGCCGCGGTGTCCGGGTTCCCGATCGCGATCGCCGCACGACCCTGTCCGTTGAACTTCTCCGGCTCGTACACCTGAAGAAATGTCGGAGCATGGGTCTTCCTACTGTTGTACTCCAGCCCATTCTTGACTTGGACCGCGTTGGTGTAGCGGGTGACATCGGTTGCGGTGAGACCGTAATTCTGCGGATGAGCGGTCACTTCCTCAACGGCGACGTGGTGATCCGACGCCGCGTGAGTAACTCGGTCCAGATCCTGCTCCATGACGGTCGTATTGGCCGTGCTGCGGTCCGGAACATAAATGCCATCTAGGTTGCCCAGCGTGTCCGGATGCTCGCGGAGCAGTTGCTCTTTCTGCGGTTGGCTCAGCGAGTCCCACCAGCGTTTGACCTCGTGCGGGTCGGTGCCAGCTTTAGGGATCTGCTGGCTGGGGTCCTCGGGCGGCTGCGGTGCCAGCGGCACGTCACGACCCCTGAAGTCGGCCGGGGCGAACTTCGGTTCGCCGGCGGGGAGCTTGCCCAGCTTGGCCGCACCGGCTTGGACGAGTTCGACATTTTCGACGTGCGTCGATTTCACCAGGCCCTTGATGAATGCGTCTTTCTGCTCGACTGTTGCCTGTGAGTCGCTAGCGACCTGGTTGATCAGCTTCTGGGCGTTCTCGACGTTCTCGATAATCTGCTGCTTGGTGCTGACTACCACGCCGGCCGAATCGCGGTAGAGCTTGGCTGCCGCCGCCGATCCTTGCACGTGAGCTTGCAGCGCGTTGATCTGCTTCTGGTGTTTCGCGTGGGCGGCAGCGGCGGCCTGACCCGACCAAACACCATCCTCGAAGAGCCTCATGCGGCCCTGCTGAAACACCCACAGCTGATCATCGACGGCCTTTTGGTCGGCGTCGAAAGCATCGGCCGCATCCAGGAGTATGGTCTCGTCGACCTCGGGCCAGGCCGGTGGCGCAGTGATCTCCGCACCATATGGTCCACCGGGGCGGTCAACGCCCATCAGTTAGCCCGTCGTGGACATGCCAGGTAGCTGCCGGTCGATCTCGTCGCCCAGCGGTTCATCGGTTCCGACATAGGCAAGTGCGGCGGCGCCCAGAGCCTGCGCGTAGCAGCTCGCTTCTTCCTTGGCCACTGGGCGGTGCGCGACCAGGGGAGCGACACCGCTTCTTACGTGAGCTGCGATAACCGTCGACAGCGGATCAGCGCCAGCGGGAGAGACTGCACTGGGGGCCGCTGGGATCGCGTTGGCCGCACCCACCAGTTCCTGCCCGATGCCGGAAAGTACACCGACCTGGACGTGCAAACGAGGCAGCGCCATCAGCACCCCCTCTCTAATACGTCGTGTGCCAAATATACCTACCCTCCAGCTGCCGGCGACTCACCAATTGCCGCGGCGGCTTGACAACGATGGCGCGCCAGCGGTTAGCGCCCGAAGCCGGGCCGGCGGCGGCGCAGATAGCGCTCGAACTCCGCGGCCAGCGCGTCGCCGTCGATCTTGCCCAGCGCCTCGTGCATCTCCACGTCGGCGTCGCCGCGCTCCTCCAGCGAGTGCACGTATTCGGCGATCTCCTCGTCATCGGCGGTCATCTCGGTGACGGCTTGCTCCCACTCCTCGGCCTGCGCCGGCAGATCGCCCAGCGGCACCTCGACGTCGAGCACATCCTCGACGCGACGCAGCAACGCCACCGTGGCCTTCGGGTTGGGCGGTTGCGAGACGTAGTGCGGCACCGCGGCCCAGAACGTCACCGCCGGGATACCGGCCGCGACGCAGGCATCCTGAAACACGCCGGCGATACCGGTCGGTCCCTCGTAACGGGTTTCCTCCAACCCGAAGTGCTGCGCCGAGTCGGCGGAGTAGGCCGCGCCCGACACCGGCACCGGCCGGGTGTGCGGCGTGTCGGCCAGCAGCGCACCGAGGATCAGCACGGTGTCGACGTTGAGCTTGTCGGCGATGGCCAGCAGCTCCGCGCAGAACGTCCGCCACCGCATATTCGGCTCGACCCCGTGCATCAACACGATGTCGCGGTCGCTGCCCGGCGGGCGACAATGGGTGATCCGCATCGACGGCCACACCAGTTCCCGAGTGACACCGTCGACCTGGCGGATCACCGGACGGTTGACCTGGTAGTCGTAGTAGGCCTCGTCGTCGATCTCGACGATCGGGTCGGCTTCCCAGATGGCGTCCAGATGTTCCAGCGCGTCGCTGGCCGCGTCCCCGGCGTCGTTCCAGCCCTCGAACGCCGCCACGACGATGGTGTTGTGCAGTTCGGGGAGCACAGCGCTGGTCACGCCAATCAGCGTAACGACCCATGGAGGCTGACGCGGTGGCGACGAACCGACCATTTTCCATAGTCCGGCTATGCTTGTGGGGATGACCTCCACCGGGTCGAGCTGGGACGGGCGTCCAGCCGTCGAGTGACGACGTAGACTTTTCTGGTCGAGAGGCGTTGCAACGGTTTTCTGGAGGGGGCCTGCCCCCCGTCCGGTATCCGCCACGCTCGGCAGAGTCAAGGACGCCTTCCGTTACGGAAGGGACGTACGTGAACGCCTTTGAGCCGAATATCCGCCCCGACTGCACCGAGGAACTGACGGCTGCGCTGCGCCGTCGGATCGTGGTGATCGACGGCGCGATGGGCACGGCGATCCAGCGGGACCGACCGGACGAGGCCGGCTACCGCGGCGATCGGTTCACCGAGTGGCCGACCGCGCTGCAGGGCAACAACGACCTCCTCAATTTGACGCAGCCGCAGATTATCGACGGCATCCACCGCGAGTACCTCGAGGCGGGCGCCGACATCCTGGAGACCAACACGTTCAACTCGACCGCGATCTCGCTGTCCGACTACGACATGGCGGAGCTGGCCTACGAACTGAACTACGCCGGCGCTGCGCTGGCCCGCAAGGCCGCCGACGAGTACAGCACGCCGGAGAAGCCCCGGTACGTGGCCGGCACCATCGGGCCGACGACGCGGACGGCGTCGATTTCGCCGGACGTCAACGACCCCGGCGCCCGCAACGTCTCCTACGACCAGCTCGTCGCCGCCTACCTCGAAGCCGCCAACGGCCTGGTCGACGGGGGCGCCGACATCATCCTCATCGAGACGATCTTCGACTCGCTGAACGCCAAGGCGGCGGTGTTCGCCGTCGAGACGCTGTTCGAGGACCGCGGACGCCGCTGGCCGGTCATCATCTCCGGCACCATCACCGATGCGTCCGGGCGCACGTTGTCGGGTCAGGTCACCGAGGCGTTCTGGAACTCGATCCGGCACGTGAAGCCCATCGCGGTGGGCCTCAACTGCGCCCTGGGTGCGCCGGAGATGAGGCCCTACATCGCCGAGATGGCCCGCATCGCGGACACCTACATCTCCTGCTACCCGAACGCCGGCCTGCCCAACGCCTTCGGCGAGTACGACGAGACCCCGGAGCGCCAGGCCGGCTACATCGCCGACTTCGCCGACGCCGGCTTGGTCAACATCGTCGGGGGTTGCTGCGGAACGGCGCCGCCGCACATCGCCGAGATCGCCAAGGTTGTCGAGGGCAAACCGCCGCGGGAAGTACCGCAGATCCCGGTGGCCACTCGGCTTTCGGGACTGGAACCGCTCAACATCACCGACGATTCCCTGTTCGTGAACATCGGTGAACGCACCAACATCACCGGCTCTGCCCGGTTCCGCAACCTGATCAAGGCCGAGGACTACGACACCGCGCTGTCGGTCGCGCTGCAGCAAGTCGAGGTCGGTGCGCAGGTCATCGACATCAACATGGACGAGGGCATGATCGACGGCGTCGCCGCGATGGACCGGTTCACCAAACTGGTCGCGGCCGAGCCGGACATCAGCCGCGTCCCGGTGATGATCGACTCCTCCAAGTGGGACGTCATCGAGGCGGGCCTGAAGAACGTGCAGGGCAAGCCGATCGTCAACTCGATCTCGATGAAGGAGGGCGAGGAGAAGTTCATCCGCGAGGCACGGCTGTGCCGCAAGTACGGCGCCGCGGTCGTCGTGATGGCCTTCGACGAGCAGGGCCAGGCCGACAACCTGGAACGCCGCAAACAGATCTGCGGGCGCGCCTATCGGATCCTGACCGAAGAGGTCGGCTTTCCGGCCGAGGACATCATCTTCGACCCGAACTGCTTCGCGCTGGCGACCGGCATCGAGGAACACGCGACCTACGGGATCGACTTCATCGAGGCCTGCGCCTGGATCAAGGAGAACCTTCCCGGGGTGCACATCTCCGGCGGCATCTCGAACGTGTCGTTCTCGTTCCGGGGCAACAACCCGGTCCGCGAGGCGATTCACGCGGTGTTCCTGTACCACGCCATCAAGGCCGGCCTGGACATGGGCATCGTCAACGCCGGAGCGCTGGTGCCCTACGACTCGATCGACCCCGAGCTGCGCGAGCGCATCGAAGACGTCGTGCTGAACCGTCGAGAGGACGCGGCCGAACGGCTGTTGGAGATCGCCGAACGGTTCAACTCCTCCGAGAAGGCGGAAGATCCTGCGGCGGCCGAGTGGCGCAACCTCCCGGTCCGCGAGCGGATCACGCACGCCCTGGTCAAGGGGATCGACGCCCACGTCGACGACGACACCGAGGAGCTGCGGGCCGAGATCGCCGCCGCGGCCGGTCGCCCGATCGAGGTGATCGAGGGCCCGCTGATGGACGGCATGAACGTCGTCGGTGACCTCTTCGGCTCCGGCAAGATGTTTTTGCCCCAGGTCGTGAAGTCGGCTCGGGTGATGAAGAAGGCCGTCGCGTACCTGCTGCCGTTCATCGAGGCGGAGAAGGCGGAGAACGGCACGGCTGATTCCAAGGACACCAACGGCACCATCGTGATGGCGACCGTGAAGGGTGACGTCCACGACATCGGCAAGAACATCGTCGGAGTCGTCCTGCAGTGCAACAACTTCGAAGTGATCGACCTCGGTGTGATGGTGCCCGCGGAGAAGATTTTGGCTGCGGCGAACGAGCACGACGCCGACATCATCGGGCTGTCCGGCCTGATCACCCCGTCGTTGGACGAGATGTCCAACTTCGCCGTGGAGATGGAACGCGAAGGCCTAAAGATCCCGCTGCTGATCGGCGGCGCGACCACCTCGCGCGCCCACACGGCCGTGAAGATATCGCCGCGTCGCAGCGGTCCGGTGGTCTGGGTCAAAGATGCCTCGCGTTCCGTTCCCGTCGCTGCCGCGCTGCTCGACGACAAGCAGCGTCCCGCCCTGCTGGAGGCCACCGAGAAGGACTATGCGGCCCTGCGTGAACGGCACGCCCAGAAGAACGAGCGGCCGATGATGACGCTGGAGAATGCCCGCGCCAACCGGACCCCGATCGAGTGGGACGGCTACACACCGCCGGTGCCTGCTGAGGGCCTCGGCGTACGGGATTTTCAGGACTACGACCTCGCCGAGTTGCGCGAGTTCATCGACTGGCAGCCGTTCTTCAATGCCTGGGAGATGAAGGGCCGCTTCCCCGACATCCTCAACAACCCGGTTTCGGGCGAGGCCGCCCGCAAACTGTACGACGACGCCCAGCAGATGCTCGACACCGCGATCAAGGAGAAGTGGCTGAGGGCCAACGCGGTGATCGGCTTCTTCCCGGCCAACGCGGTCGGCGACGACGTCGAGGTCTATACCGACGAGACCCGAACCGAGGTGCTGGCCACCTTGCACAACCTGCGCCAGCAGGGTCAGCACCGCGAAGGCATCCCGAACCGGTCGCTGGGTGACTACATCGCGCCCAAGGACACCGGCCTGGCCGACTACGTCGGCGCCTTCGCCGTCACCGCGGGGCTCGGCAGCGGCGAGAAGATCGCGGAGTTCAAGGCAGCCCTCGACGACTACAGCGCGATCCTGCTGGAGTCGATCGCCGACCGGCTGGCGGAGGCTTTCGCCGAACGGATGCACCAGCGGGTTCGCAAGGAGTTCTGGGGATTTCAGCCGGACGAGCAGTTGGACAACGAGGCCCTCATCGCCGAGAAGTACCAGGGAATCCGGCCTGCCCCGGGCTACCCGGCCTGCCCGGAGCACACCGAGAAGGCGACGCTGTGGAAGTTGCTGGACGTCCACGAGCGGACCGGCATCGAGTTAACCGAGTCGATGGCGATGTGGCCCGGCGCGGCCGTCAGCGGCTGGTATTTCTCGCACCCGCAGTCGCAGTACTTCGTGGTCGGCCGGATGGCCCAGGACCAGGTCGCCGACTACGCGAGGCGCAAGGGCTGGACCCTGCGCGAAGGTGAGCGTTGGCTGTCCTCCAACCTCGCCTACAACCCGGAGGACTGAGCCCTACCTTGAGCTGCGACTGCACCCTGGACAGTCCAGGCATGCACGAAGTCCATGCCACACCGTACGTTGGAGACCCGTGGGAAATGACGTGACTGCCCGTGCTGTTCGATTTGCCTCAGTCGCCGCGCTGGGCGGACTGATTTTCGGCTACGACGTCTCGGTGACCAACGGCGCGGTTGCCGCACTGCAGGACACCTTCCAGATCGGCAACGCGCTGCTGGGCTTCGCCTCCGGTGCCGGGCTGCTGGGTGCCGCGGGAGGAGCGATCTTCGCCGGACGAACCGCCGACCGGTTGGGCCGGGTGACGATGATGAAGCTGGCCGCGGCGCTGTTTTTGCTCTGTGGCCTCGGCACCGGCCTGGCGGGCGATATTTGGCAGTTCATCGCCTTCCACCTGGCGGGCGGCGTCGGTATCGGTATCGCCTCCGCCGTCGTCCCGGCGTACATCGCAGAGATATCGCCACCAGGTATCCGCGGCCGGCTCGGCTCGCTGCAGCAACTGGCGATCGTGTTGGGCATCTTCGGAGCCCTGGCGGTGAACTGGCTGCCGTTTCACATCGCAGGCGGTCCGCAGCAAGAACTGTGGCTCGGGCTGGCGGCGTGGCGCTGGACGTTCCTCGCCGAGGTGGTCCCCGCGATGGTTTACGGTGCGCTGGCCTTCACCCTCCCACCGTCACCGCGCTACCTTGTTGCAGAACAACGTATTCCGGAGGCACGACGGGTGCTCTCGATGGTGCTGGACGAGCGCGACGTGGACATCACCGTGACCCGGATCGCCGACACGCTGCGGAACGAAAAGCCACCATCGTGGCGCGACCTGCGCGCACCGACCGGCGGACTGCACGGCATAGTCTGGGTGGGCCTGGGGCTGGCCGTCTTTCAGCAGTTCATCGGTATCACGGTGATCTTCTTCTACGGAAGCGTGCTGTGGCAGGCGGTCGGCTTCGGCGAGCAGTCGTCGTTCACCATCGCCTTGATCACGTCAGTGGTCAACGTGCTGATCACCGTGGTGGCCATCGCACTGATCGACAAGGTCGGTCGCAGACCGCTGCTGCTGACCGGGTCGGCTGGCATGGCGTTGATGCTGTTGACGATGACCGTCGTATTCGCCAGCGGCCCAGTCGTCGACGGCACACCACACCTGTCGGCGACGTCGGGACTGATCGCGCTGATCGCGGCCAACGTCTTCGTGATCGCATTCGGTGTGTCGTGGGGACCGATCCTGTGGGTGGCGCTGGGGGAGATCTTCCCCAACCGCATCCGGGCCGCCGCGGCCGGGCTGGCCGCCGCCGGCCAGTGGGTGGCCAACTTCACCATCGCCTTTACCTTCCCCGCACTGCGTCACGTGCTCGGCCTCGCCTACGGCTTCTACACCCTGTGCGCGGTGCTGTCGTTTGTGTTCGTGTGGCGCTGGGTGCGCGAGACCAAAGGTGTGTCCCTGGAAGACATGCACGCCGACCTGTCTTCCGAGCCGGCGGGGCACAACGAGCAGGCCGACCAGAAACTGCCGTGACTTTGCTGGCCCGCACGTGAAACAATCGCTGCCCGTGAAGAGTTTCGAGGATCTGTTCGCCGAGCTCGGTGAGCGTGCCCGAACCCGGCCGCCCGGCAGTGCGACGGTGGCCGCACTGGACGGCGGGGTGCACGCGCTGGGGAAGAAGATCCTGGAAGAGGCCGGCGAAGTCTGGTTGGCCGCTGAACACGAACCCGACGACGCACTCGCCGAGGAGATCAGCCAGTTGCTGTATTGGACGCAGGTGTTGATGATCTCCCGCGGGCTGACGCTGCGCGACGTGTACCGGAAGTTGTGATGCTACGCGTCGCGGTGCCCAACAAGGGAGCATTGAGTGAGCCGGCCACCGAGATCCTCGCCGAGGCCGGATACCGGCGTCGCACCGATCCCAAGGACCTGACGGTCCTCGATCCGGTGAACAACGTGGAGTTCTTTTTCCTGCGGCCCAAAGACATTGCCATCTACGTGGGTTCTGGCGAGCTTGACTTCGGGATCACCGGCCGCGATTTGGCACGCGAATCCCAGGCTCCGGTGCGCGAGCGGCTGGCTCTGGGGTTCGGCTCCTCGAGCTTCCGCTACGCGGCCCCGGCCGGCCGGGACTGGACCATCGCCGACCTTGCCGGACGGCGCATCGCCACCGCCTACCCGAATCTGGTACGAAAAGACTTGGCCGGCAGGGGCATTGATGCCACCGTCATCCGGCTCGATGGGGCGGTGGAGATCTCGGTGCAACTCGGCGTCGCAGACGCCATCGCCGATGTGGTGGGATCAGGGCGGACACTGAGCTTGCATGATTTGGCGGCCTTCGGTGAACCGCTGTGTGATTCGGAGGCGGTGCTCATCGAACGAGCCGACCCGGAGGAAGGCAGCAACACCCGTGATCAACTGGTGGCGCGGGTGCAGGGCGTCGTTTTCGGACAGCAATATCTGATGCTGGACTACGACTGCCCGCGTTCTGTTCTGGACGACGCCACGGTGATCACGCCGGGACTGGAATCACCGACGATCGCCCCGTTGGCCGACCCGGATTGGGTGGCGGTGCGCGCACTGGTTCCGCGCCGGGACGTCAACGCCACGATGGACCGGCTGGCCGCCATCGGGGCCAAGGCCATTCTGGCCTCCGACATCAGGTTCTGCCGATTCTGAGGTAGGCCGGCATCGGGGCCGTTGCTGTGTTAGCGTCCGGCTAACTAATCCCGCCCCAGGAGGGCTGCCGTGACGCATTCCCTTGTCCTGTTGCTTGCCCTGTTGATCGGCGTCGTCGCCGGTCTGCGTGCCCTGACGGCGCCCGTCGTGGTCGCGTGGGCCGCGCTCTTCCAATGGATCAACTTGGACGGCACCTGGGTGTCGTGGCTGGCCCATCCGATCACCGTTGCCGTGCTGACGATTCTCGCACTCATCGAACTGGTCACCGACAAGCTTCCCTCGACACCGAGTCGCACCGCGGTGATGTCGTTTGCTGCCCGAATTATCCTGGGCGCCTTCGCCGGCGCCGTGATTGGCACGGCATGGGGCTACCGGTGGGGTGGGCTGGGCGCCGGCATCATCGGCGCCGTGCTGGGCACCCTGGGTGGTTATCAGGCACGCACCAGGCTGGCTGCGGCGCACGGCCATGATCTCTCGGTCGCCTTGCTCGAGGACGCGGTAGCGGTGCTGGGTGGATTCGCAATTGCGGCGATGACGGCCGTTCTGTGACAACGCGTTTCGACGCCATAGTGGTAGGTGCTGGTCAGGCCGGCCCGCCGCTGGCCGGGCGGTTGACCGCCGCCGGCCAACGCGTTGCGGTGGTGGAGCGCAAGCTGATCGGCGGCACCTGCGTCAACACCGGCTGTATACCCACCAAGACATTGGTGGCCAGCGCGCACGCGGCGCAGCTGGCTCGCCGTGGCGGCGACTACGGTTTCGGCGCCGGCACAGTCACTGTGGACATGGCGAAAGTCAAGGCGCGCAAAGACCACATCATGCTCGCCGACCGCCAGGGCGTCGAGGACTGGCTGGACGGGATGGATGGCTGCACCGTTGTTCGCGGCCACGCCCGGTTCGAGGATCCACACACGCTGCGCGTCGATGACGACACCTTGCAGGCCGACCGGATCTTCCTCAACGTCGGCGGTCGGGCGGTAGTGCCGAACATCCCCGGGCTTTCGGATGTCGAGTTCCTCACCAACACGTCGATCCTCGACCTCGACACGGTGCCCGAGCATCTGGTGATCATCGGCGGTAGCTACATTGCCCTCGAGTTTGCGCAGATGTACCGCCGCTTCGGTGCCCGGGTGACCGTCGTCGAGAAGGGGCCGCGGCTGGCGTCACGCGAAGACGAAGACATCTCCGCCGCGATCCGCACAATCCTGGAAGCCGACGGAATCGATATCGTCGTCAACGCCGATGATATCCACGTGGTCAAGCGCGGCAACGGTTTCGAGCTGATAGCCCGCCAAGGTGCGGCGCCGATCGCGGGCAGCCATCTGCTGGTGGCGGTGGGCCGGCGGCCCAACACCGATGATCTCGGCCTGAAGCATGCCGGTGTGCGCACCGATGACGCCGGATACATCACGGTCGACGATCAGCTGAAAACCAACGTCGAGCACATCTGGGCGATGGGGGACTGTAACGGCAAGGGCGCGTTCACCCACACCTCCTACAACGACTTCGAGATCGTCGCGGCCAACCTGCTCGACGGCGACCCGCGCCGGGTCAGCGACCGCATCACCACCTATGCGCTCTATATCGACCCGCCACTGGGACGTGCCGGCATGACCGTCGAGCAAGCGCGCACGTCGGGCCGGCGAGTCCTGGCCGGCCGGCGGCCGATGACCCGCGTCGGGCGTGCCGTGGAAAAGGGTGAGACACAAGGGTTTATGAAGGTTGTCGTCGACGCAGACACCGACGAGATCCTGGGCGCGGCCATCCTCGGCGTCGGCGGGGATGAATGCATCCACGCGATCCTGGACGTGATGTCGGCCAAAGCGCCCTACACCACGCTGTCGCGTACGATGCACATCCACCCCACAGTCAGCGAGTTGATACCCACGATGCTGCAGGAGATGTCGCCGCTGCAATAGCTCGGCGTCAGCGTCGCTGCACCAGCAGGGTTTGGGCAGAGGTACCGATGAACCCGCTGCGGTCGAAGATCTCGGCGGTGGTGACCCCGATGCCGTCGGGCCCAATCGAACCGCGGGCGCGCAGCCCGAAGTCCGCTCCGCGCGGGGCCCGGTGCAGATGCACGACGGTGTCGGTGTTCATGAAGACGAATCGCTGCGGGTCCAAGGCCGCGCCGACACCGTTGGCCGAATCGACGACCATGGCGAGGTTCTGCAACGGGGTGGTGTCTTCGGCGTCGACGACATGCACCAGCGGGCGTAGCCACCACACCGCCGCTCCGGCCGCATCGTCGGGTTGTCGGCGCCAGTCCACCGACTTCAGGTAGCCCGCGACGTTCCACCAGTGCGGTGGCAGCGGTTCGGCCGGCCCCTCGGTCAGCGGCGCGTAGCGGTCACGGGCCACGTCGGCGGTGTCGCTGGGGGCCAGTGCCCACGCGCTCACCCGTGCCACCGGCCGGTCGCCACCGTCACGCATTTCGGCTGCCACCAAGGAGATTCGCCTTCCCGGCCGCTCGATCCAGGCGCGCACCGACACCGGCGCCACTGGGATAGCGCCCAGAATGTCAAGGTTGAGCCGGCCGATCCGCAACGGCGTGTCGATAACTAGCTCTTCGATGGCCTTGGTCAGCAGCGCCAGTGGCGGTGACCCGTGTTGCAGGTCGGGTGCCCAGTTGCTGCGGGTGAAGTCGGTGGATTCAAACGTACCGTCGGCTTCGGTTGGGAGCCGACGGTAGTGGCAGCCGATCACGCGGCCGGGTCTGCCCGGTGCAGGACGGCGTCCGCATCACCTTCGTGGGGATGCTCTGGCCAGCCGGGGTAGGGCGGCGGTGTGCCGCCGTAGACCGGGCAGTGCGAGCGGTGTGCACACCAGTCGCACAGCCGCGACGGCCGGGGCCGGAAATCGCCTGTGGCCCCTGCTGATTGGATCGCCCGCCAAATCGCAATCAACGTCTTCTCGAAGCGCAGCAGTTCATCCTCGTCGGGCGTGTAGTCCAGCAGCTGGCCATCTGCCAGGTAGATCAGTCGCAGCCGGGTGGGCAGCACGCCCCGTGAGCGCAGCAGCGCGACCGCGTAAAACTTCATCTGGAACAGTGCCTTGAACTCGGCGAGGGCCCGCGCTTCCGGCGGCGCTTTTCCGGTTTTGTAGTCGACTACCCGCAGCTCGCCCGTGGGCGCGACGTCGATCCGGTCGATGAATCCGCGCAGCAGGGTGCCGTCGGCCAGTTCGACCTCGACGCGCTGCTCGCAGCTTTGCGGGTCGAACCGGGTCGGGTCTTCGAGCCGGTAGTAGCCCAACAACAAGGCGCGCGCCTCGTCGAGAAGCTGGCTGCGTTGCTCCGGCTCCACGCTGTCGATCAGGCCGGGCTCCTCGGCGAGCACCTGGTCCCAAGCCGGGCCCACCAGCGCCTGGGCGGTCTCCGGAACGCGCTGCGGCGCCGGCAGCGCATACAACTGCTCCAGCGCGGCGTGCACGACCGACCCCCGCAGCTGCGCCGACGACGGCGGCTCGGGCAACCGGTCGATCGCCCGGAACCGATACAGCAGCGGGCATTGTTTGAAATCGGCCGCGCGCGACGGGGACAACGCCGGTCGCGACTGCGTTCGATTGGCCGGCTCCTCAGCCCGCCGCGCTGCGGCGCGCATCGTCGCCGACCGTGGCGAATCCGGATGGCCGGTCATGGCAGCAGCTTAGGAGCCTAGGCCGACAACCCCAGCCACCCGGGACGGCGCGTCTGCTGGCAGGCTAGGCGATTATGTCCGCAACCGGCCCGTTCACCGTCGGTGACCGCGTCCAGCTCACCGACGCCAAGGGCCGGCACTACACGATGGTGCTCAGCCCGGGCAGCGAATTCCACACACACCGCGGGGCGATCGCGCACGACGCGGTGATCGGGCAGCCGGAAGGCAGCGTGGTCAAATCCGCCAATGGCGACCAGTTCCTGGTGCTGCGCCCGCTGCTGGTCGACTACGTGATGTCGATGCCCCGCGGGGCGCAGGTGGTCTACCCCAAAGACGCCGCCCAGATCGTGCACGAGGGTGACATCTTTCCGGGCGCCCGAGTGCTCGAGGCCGGCGCCGGGTCGGGCGCGCTGACATGTTCGCTGCTGCGCGCGGTCGGCACGGGCGGGGAGCTGATCTCCTACGAGGTGCGTGCCGACCACGCCGAACACGCCCGCCGCAATGTGGAGACATTTGTCGGCAGCCCGCCGCACAACTGGCAGCTGATCGTCGACGACCTGGTGGACTGTGATCTGGCGGACGGTTCGATCGACCGGGTGGTCCTCGACATGCTGGCGCCGTGGGATGTGCTCGAGACGGTGTCGCGGCTACTGGTCGCCGGCGGTGTGCTGATGATCTATGTCGCCACCGTCACCCAGCTGTCCAAGACCGTGGAGGCGCTGCGCGAGCAGCAGTGCTGGACCGAACCGCGGGCCTGGGAAACGATGCAGCGCGGCTGGAACGTCGTCGGCCTGGCCGTGCGGCCGCAGCACAACATGCGCGGCCACACCGCGTTCCTGGTTTCGGCCCGCCGGCTGGCACCCGGGACCGTGACTCCAACTCCACTGCGCCGCAAGCGTTAAGCCCGGTTAGTCGTCACTGCGCGAGAAGCCGCGGCGCACCGACAGCAGCTCGAACTCGGGGTGGGCGGCCACCAGGCGTTCGGCCGAATCGAGCACATCGGTGACATGGCTCCGGTCGGCGCCCACCACGGCGACACCGAGACCCGCCCGCCGGTACAGGTCGTGGGACGCCGTCTCGGCGGCCGACACGCTGAACTTGCGACGCAACTCCGCCACCACCGGACGAATCACCGAGCGCTTCTGCTTGAGTGACCGCACATCACCGAGCAGCAGATCGAACTCGAGCCAGCCGATCCACATTGCCGGCTCAGGGAGTTGGCGGCGACGACGGGCCGGGCGCAGATCCGCTGAAGGTCAACAACATCTGCGCGGTTCGCTGCGACAACTGCCAGCCCCCCTGATAGGGCTTGAACTCCATCGGGAACGAGAAGCCGGCCGGACCGGGGTTCGGCGTGCCGACATCGACGATGGCCACCACGTCGGCTGGGTTCCGGTCCGACCACGCGATATCCCTGGCTTCGAACGTCATCGGGGCGTATCCACCGTCCAGTAGCGCGGTGGCGAATTTGTCCAGCGTCGCAGCATCGTCGGGGGTGGCGCCCTCGACCAGGTTCAGCTTGTCTGTACCGGCGACCCCGGGATCTGCAAGGCGGTACAGCACATCGGTGAGGGCCTCCGGCGGAGGCACGGGAGCAACCGCCTTGGCCTCCGAGGTCAGCACAGCCGACGCCGGCGTCGACGCAGCCGACGAGGAACTGGACGGACCAGCGTCAGGTTCAGCGCCCGAACACCCCGACAGCCCGAACGCCGCCACAATCGTGGCGGCGCTCAAAGCTGCGACGAAGTACCTGGAGACTGGCAAAGCATCCAGCAGCGGTCAGCCCGCCGCCTGGAATTGCTGCACCAGCGACATGGCGGACGCGCGGGACAGTTTCCAGCCGCCCTGGTTGACGAAGGTGATGTTCTGAGTGGTCGGCGCCAGGTTCGGGCCGGTGGCCGTGACCTCAGCCGAGGCGGCACCCGGACCGGCCGGTGCGATATTCGCCACATTGAATGACAGCGGCAGGGAGCCACGCTGGGCGGCCTTCTGCAATTGGCGGTCAGCGAGACGGCCCTCGACCCCGCCGACGCCGCCCTCGACCAGGTTGCCCTTGCCGGCGAACGGAACGCTGGGGTTTTGCAGCTCGTTGAGGACGGTGATCAGCTCGCCGGCAGTCGGCACGTCAGCCGCGGGATCCAGCGGGAGCGGCGCGCCGAACACGACCGGTTGCACCTGGGGCGCAGCCTCGGTAAAGGCTGCACTAAAAGTCATACCGGTGGCTGCCGCACCGATTGCGGCGACGGCGGCAACACCCGTGGCTAGGGATTTCACGGTGACGATTGTCCTCTCGATCAGACTGACTCGAACTAAATGTTAACTCCGGCGCCAGTGTGCCCTATTTCGAGATCCCGCATGATTCCGAAATCGCCGGTAGCGTTGAAGTATCCGCCGCGCCTCCTTCCGGGGCGAGAAAGGAGCGCAACATGGGTGAGTCAGAGCGCGAAGCGTTCGAAGCCTCCCGCGAACCCGACTTGTCCAGCGAGGATGCGGCCGAGCTGGAGGAGTTGCGGCGGGAGGCGGCTATTTTGCGCGAACAGTTGGACAACGCTGTCGGGCCGCAAAGCGCCGCGCGCAACGCCCGCGATGTGCATCAACTCGAGGCGCGCATCGACTCGCTTGCGGCGCGCAATTCCAAATTGATGGAAACCCTCAAGGAGGCTCGCCAACAACTGCTCGCGCTGCGTGAAGAAGTCGACCGGCTCGGGCAGCCGCCCAGCGGCTACGGCGTGCTGTTGGCCACCCACGACGACGAGACCGTCGACGTGTTCACCTCGGGCCGCAAGATGCGCCTGACATGCTCGCCCAACATCGATGTCAAAATGCTGAAGAAGGGCCAGACGCTTCGCCTCAACGAAGCGCTGACCGTGGTCGAGGCCGGGACCTATGAATCGGTCGGCGAGATCTCGACCTTGCGGGAAATCCTGGGCGACGGTCACCGGGCCCTGGTCGTCGGGCACGCCGACGAGGAACGCATTGTCTGGCTAGCCGAACCGCTGGTCGCCTCGGATTTACCGGATGGCGTCCCCGACGCGCTCAACGACGACACCCGTCCGCGCAAATTGCGCCCCGGCGACTCGCTGCTGGTCGATACCAAGGCGGGGTATGCGTTCGAACGCATCCCCAAGGCCGAGGTCGAGGACTTGGTGCTCGAAGAGGTGCCCGACGTCAGCTACGAGGACATCGGTGGTCTGACTCGTCAGATCGAGCAGATCCGCGACGCGGTGGAATTGCCCTTCCTGCACAAAGAGCTCTACAAGGAGTACGCGCTGCGCCCGCCCAAAGGCGTGCTGCTCTACGGCCCGCCCGGCTGCGGTAAAACGCTGATCGCCAAAGCCGTCGCCAATTCGCTGGCTAAGAAGATGGCCGAGGTCCGCGGCGACGACGCGCGCGAAGCCAAGTCCTACTTCCTCAACATCAAGGGTCCCGAACTGCTGAACAAGTTCGTCGGCGAGACCGAACGTCACATCCGGCTGATCTTCCAGCGGGCCCGGGAGAAGGCGTCCGAAGGCACGCCGGTGATCGTGTTCTTCGACGAGATGGACTCGATCTTCCGTACCCGCGGCACCGGCGTTTCCTCCGACGTCGAAACGACGGTTGTCCCGCAGCTGCTGAGTGAGATCGACGGCGTGGAGGGGCTGGAGAACGTGATCGTGATCGGCGCCTCCAACCGCGAGGACATGATCGACCCGGCGATCCTGCGACCGGGACGCCTTGATGTGAAGATCAAGATCGAGCGCCCGGACGCCGAAGCGGCACAGGACATCTTCTCCAAGTACCTCACCGAGGAACTGCCGGTGCACGCCGACGATCTGGCCGAATTCGGCGGCGACCGCTCGCTGTGCATCAAGGCGATGATCGAGAAGGTGGTCGACCGGATGTACGCCGAGATCGACGACAACCGGTTCTTGGAGGTCACCTACGCCAACGGCGACAAAGAAGTCATGTACTTCAAGGACTTCAACTCCGGGGCGATGATCCAGAACGTCGTCGACCGGGCCAAGAAGAATGCCATCAAGTCGGTGCTGGAGACGGGCCAACCGGGCCTGCGCATCCAGCATCTGCTCGACTCGATCGTCGACGAGTTCGCCGAGAACGAGGACCTGCCCAACACCACCAATCCCGATGACTGGGCACGGATCTCGGGCAAGAAGGGCGAGCGGATCGTTTACATCCGCACCCTGGTCACCGGCAAGAGTTCGAGCGCCAGCCGCGCTATCGACACCGAGTCCAACCTCGGCCAGTACCTCTAGTCCCCATTCGCGTCACCTTTCACGCGAACGTGCGTGTCCCCGGTCGACACGCCGCGCGAACGCCGTAGTTTGCGCACGTTCGCCGCGGCGACCGTGCCCGCTGAGCCGTCGCCTAGTCTTTAGGGCATGCAACGAATCATCGGGACCGAGGTCGAGTACGGCATCTCGTCGCCGTCGGACCCGACTGCGAACCCGATCCTGACCTCCACGCAGGCGGTGCTGGCCTATGCCGCCGCCGCAGGTATCCAGCGGGCCAAACGGACCCGCTGGGATTACGAGGTGGAGTCGCCGCTGCGGGATGCCCGCGGCTTCGATCTGAGTCGCTCGGCCGGGCCGCCGCCGGTCGTCGATGCCGACGAGGTCGGCGCCGCCAACATGATTTTGACCAATGGTGCGCGGCTCTACGTCGACCACGCGCATCCCGAATACTCCGCCCCCGAATGCACTGACCCGCTCGACGCGGTGATCTGGGACAAGGCCGGCGAGCGGGTGATGGAGGCGGCGGCCCGACACGTCGCCAGCGTGCCCGGGGCGGCCAAGCTGCAGCTGTACAAGAACAACGTCGACGGCAAGGGCGCCTCGTACGGATCGCACGAGAACTATCTGATGAGCCGGCAGACACCGTTTTCCGCCGTCATCGCCGGACTGACCCCGTTTCTGGTGTCGCGGCAGGTAGTCACCGGCTCCGGGCGGGTTGGCATCGGACCCGCCGGCGACGAGCCCGGCTTCCAGCTGTCCCAGCGAGCCGACTACATCGAGGTCGAAGTCGGGCTGGAGACCACGCTCAAACGCGGCATCATCAACACTCGCGACGAGCCGCACGCCGACGCCGACCGCTACCGCCGGCTGCATGTGATCATCGGTGACGCCAACCTCGCCGAGACGTCGACCTACCTGAAGCTGGGTGCCACGGCGCTTGTGCTCGACCTCATCGAAGAGGGCCCCCAGCACGGCATCGACCTGACTGACCTGGCGTTGGCGCGGCCGGTACATGCCGTGCACGCCATCAGCCGGGACCCGTCGCTGCGCACCGCGGTGGCCCTGGCCGACGGACGTGAACTGACCGCGCTTGCGCTGCAACGGATTTACTTGGATCGGGTCGCAAAGCTAGTCGATTCTCGTGACCCGGATCCGCGCGCCGCCGACGTCGTGCAAACCTGGGCGGGAGTCCTCGACCAGCTCGAGCGCGACCCGATGGATTGTGCGGACCTGCTCGACTGGCCGGCCAAGCTGCGGTTGCTCGAGGGATTCCGGCACCGGGAAAATCTGAGCTGGTCGGCGCCGCGGTTGCATCTGGTCGATCTGCAGTACTCCGATGTCCGGCTGGACAAGGGGCTGTACAACCGGTTGGTGGCACGCGGCTCGATGCGCCGGCTGGTCACCGAACAGCAGGTGCTCAACGCAGTGGACAATCCGCCGACCGATACCCGGGCCTACTTCCGCGGTGAGTGTCTGCGGCGGTTCGGGGCCGATATCGCCGCGGCAAGTTGGGACTCGGTGATTTTCGACCTGGGTGGCGACTCGCTGGTGCGTATCCCGACGCTGGAGCCGCTGCGCGGCAGCAAGGCCCACGTCGGTGCGTTGTTGGACTCGGTGGACAGCGCGGCGGAGCTGGTGGAGCAACTGACGACGTGAGCCGGACAGTGAGCATGGTTAGCCGCGGCAAGACCGGGGTCGACCGGTAGGCTGGAGAAACCGGCCGCCGTGTACTGCGCGGCCGATAACGATGCAGGAGGCAGCGATGGCTCAAGAGCAGACCAAGCGCGGCGGTGGCGGCGGAGACGACGACGATCTGACTGCCAGCACGGCCGCGGGCCAAGAGCGTCGCGAGAAGTTGACCGAGGAAACCGACGATCTGCTCGACGAAATCGACGACGTTCTGGAAGAGAACGCCGAGGACTTCGTGCGCGCATACGTCCAAAAGGGCGGCCAGTGACCTGGCCGTTTCGTGATCGCTTGGCCACCAACTCAGCAATTTCCGGAGTCCCCGCTAGCCCTATAGAGCTGTCGTCTTTCGCTGATTTCCTGCGTCGTCAGGCGCCGGAGCTGTTGCCGATGGGCGCTGGTGGGGTTGAGCCCAGCGGGCAATTGCCGCACGGGACGACCATCGTCGCGCTGAAATATCCCGGCGGTGTGCTCATCGCCGGTGACCGGCGCTCGACGCAGGGCAACATGATCGCCGGGCGGGATGTGCAAAAGGTCTACATCACCGACGAATACACCGCGACCGGCATCGCCGGCACGGCGGCCATCGCGGTCGAATTCGCCCGGCTCTACGCGGTCGAACTCGAACACTACGAGAAGCTGGAAGGCGTCCCGCTGACGTTTGCGGGCAAGGTCAACCGGCTCGCGACCATGGTGCGCGGCAACCTGGGGGCCGCCTTGCAGGGTCTGGTGGCGCTGCCGCTGCTGGCCGGCTACGACATCGACGACCCGGCCCCGGAGAAGGCGGGCCGCATCGTGTCCTTCGACGCGGCGGGCGGTTGGAACCTCGAAGAAGAGGGCTACCAGTCGGTGGGTTCCGGATCGATTTTCGCCAAGTCGTCGATGAAGAAGCTCTACTCACAGGTGAGCGACGCCGACTCCGCGTTGCGGGTAGCCGTCGAGGCGCTCTACGACGCCGCCGACGACGATTCGGCAACCGGCGGCCCGGACCTGGTCCGCGGGATCTACCCGACCGCGGTCACCATCGACGCTGATGGAGCGGTCGACGTGGCTGAGCCGCGCATCGCCGAGCTGGCTCGACAGGTTATCGAAAGCCGTTCCCGCGCAGATACTTTCGGGCCGGACGCGCAGCGGGGTGAAGCGTGAGTTTTCCCTACTTCATCTCGCCCGAGCAGGCGATGCGCGAGCGCAGCGAGCTCGCCCGCAAGGGCATCGCCCGAGGCCGTAGCGTGGTGGCGCTGGCTTACTCCGGCGGTGTGCTGTTCGTCGCCGAGAACCCGTCGCGCTCCCTGCAGAAGATCAGCGAACTCTATGACCGGGTCGCCTTCGCGGCGGCGGGAAAGTTCAACGAATTCGACAACCTGCGCCGCGGTGGAATCCAGTTCGCCGACACCCGCGGCTATGCCTACGATCGCCGCGACGTCACCGGCCGGCAGTTGGCCAATGTCTACGCCCAGACGCTGGGCACGATCTTCACCGAGCAGGCCAAGCCGTACGAGGTCGAGTTGTGTGTGGCCGAGGTTGCGCACTTCGGCGAGACCAAAGCGCCCGAGCTGTACCGGATCACCTACGACGGCTCGATCAATGACGAACCGCATTACGTGGTGATGGGCGGCACGACGGAGCCGATCACCACCGCGCTCAAGGACTCCTATGCCGAAAACGCCGACCTGGCCGACGCGGTCCGGATAGCCGTCGACGCGCTGCGGGCCGGCAGCGCCAACGGCGACCAGCCCACCCTCGGGGTGTCGACGCTGGAGGTCGCCATCCTCGACGCCAGTCGGCCACGTCGCGCATTTCGGCGGATGACCGGCCCGGCGCTGGAACGCCTGCTGCCGAAAGAGGATTCGGCGTCGGACAAGTCGCCGGAGGAGTCGAACGGCGGCTAGCGTGATATCGCCGGTGATATCGACTTAAAACGTAGGGCATCGGTTCGCGGCCGGCATAGCTGTGGCCCGTGTGGCGCCTGGGTATTACGGCGCCCCGGCGGCATGTCCCACCCACGGCATTCAGACACATATCCACAGCTCCACAGGCGAGGCTTCCCACCGTCCCCGTACGGCAACAAGTACGCTCGATCACGTGCAGCGACGGATTATGGGCATCGAGACCGAATTCGGTGTTACCTGCACATTTCACGGCCACCGCCGCTTGAGCCCCGACGAGGTAGCCCGCTACCTGTTTCGCCGGGTGGTGTCGTGGGGTCGCAGCTCGAACGTGTTCCTGCGCAACGGCGCACGGCTGTATCTGGACGTGGGCAGCCACCCCGAGTACGCCACCGCCGAATGCGACAGCCTGGTGCAACTGGTCACCCATGACCGGGCCGGGGAGCGGGTGCTGGAAGATCTGCTCGTCGACGCCGAACAGCGGCTGGCCGACGAAGGCATCGGTGGCGACATCTACCTGTTCAAGAACAACACCGACTCGGCGGGTAACTCCTACGGCTGTCATGAGAACTACCTGATCGTGCGGGCGGGCGAGTTCTCCCGCATCTCCGATGTGCTGCTGCCGTTTCTGGTGACCCGCCAGCTGATCTGCGGGGCGGGCAAGGTGCTGCAAACGCCCAAGGCCGCCACCTTCTGCCTGTCCCAACGTGCCGAACACATCTGGGAGGGCGTGTCGAGTGCAACGACGCGATCGCGGCCCATCATCAACACCCGCGATGAGCCGCACGCCGACGCCGAAAAATACCGGCGCCTGCACGTCATCGTCGGCGACTCCAACATGTGCGAGACCACCACCATGCTCAAGGTCGGCACGGCCGCGCTGGTGCTGGAGATGATCGAAGCCGGGGTGGCGTTCCGGGACTTTTCGCTGGACAACCCCATCCGCGCGATCCGCGAAGTCAGCCACGACGTGACGGGCCGACGCCCGGTGCGACTCGCCGGCGGGCGTCAGGCGAGCGCGCTGGATATCCAACGGGAGTACTACGCGCGGGCCGTCGAGCACTTGCAGACTCGGGAACCCAATGCCCAGATCGAGCAGGTCGTCGACCTCTGGGGCCGCCAGCTCGACGCGGTCGAAACCCAAGATTTCGCCAAGGTCGACACCGAAATCGACTGGGTGATCAAACGCAAGCTGTTCCAGCGTTATCAGGACCGCTACAGCATGGAGCTGTCCGATCCCAAGATCGCCCAGCTCGACTTGGCCTACCACGACATCAAGCGCGGCCGCGGGGTGTTCGATCTGTTGCAGCGCAAGGGCCTGGCGTCGCGGATCACCACCGATGAGGAAATCGAAGAGGCCGTCGACCAGCCGCCGCAGACCACCCGCGCCCGGTTGCGCGGTGAATTCATCAGCGCTGCGCAGGCCGCCGGCCGCGACTTCACCGTCGACTGGGTGCATCTCAAACTCAACGACCAAGCCCAGCGCACGGTGTTGTGCAAAGACCCATTCCGGTCAGTCGACGAGCGGGTCAAGCGGCTGATCGCGAGCATGTAGCTTCTACCCTGGTGCCCGTGGCGACGTCGAAAATCGAACGGCTGATGAACCTCGTCATCGCGCTGTTGTCTACCCGCGGCTACCTGACCGCCGAGAAGATCCGGTCCACCGTCAAGGGCTACGACGACAGCCCCAACGCCGAGGCGTTCTCCCGGATGTTCGAGCGCGACAAGAACGAGTTGCGTGACCTCGGCATCCCGTTGGAAACCGGCAAGGTGTCCTCGTTCGATCCGGTCGAGGGGTACCGCATCAACCGCGACGCCTACGCCCTACCTGACATCGAGCTGACCGGTGACGAGGCCGCTGCCGTGGCAATCGCCACCCAGTTGTGGGAATCGCCCGAACTGATCACCGTCACCCAGGGCGCGCTGCTCAAGCTGCGGGCCGCCGGAATCGACGTTGACCCCGACGCGCCGGTGGCCATCGCGTCACCCGCCGGAGCCGCCGGCCTAGACAGCCTTGGTCCGCTGCTGACGGCGATCGAGGCAGGGCAGGCCGTGCGGTTTCCGCACCGGCCCGCTCCGACGGAGGCGTACACGATGCGCACCGTCGAACCGTGGGGGGTGATCACCGACAAGGGCCGCCCGTATCTGGTCGGGCACGATCGCGACCGCGACGCGACCCGGGTGTTCCGGCTGTCGCGGATCGGCGCGGACGTCACCGCGATCGGCCCCGCCGGCGCGGTGACCCAACCGGCGGATGTGAACCTGCGCGCGGTTGTCGCTGAGGCGGTGACTGACGCGCCGACGGGCGTGCACGCCCGAGTATGGGTGGCCGACGGGCGGGGCACTGCGCTGCGGCGCGCCGGAAACTCTGTCGAGGCGCGGCAATTGGGCGGTCGCGACGGCGAGGTGATCGAACTCGACATCGGGACCACGGACCGGTTGGCGCAGGAGATCACCGGGTACGGCGCCGACGCCGTCGTGCTGGAACCGGAGTCGCTGCGTGAGGACGTGCTGGACCGACTGCGAGCCCACGCATGACCGCGCTGACCACCCGCCTGGTGCGGCTACTCAACATGGTGCCGTACTTTCAGGCCAACCCGCGGGTTACCCGCGCCGAGGCCGCCGCAGACCTGGGGGTGTCGCTGGAGCAGCTGGACGCGGACCTCAAGCAGTTGTGGTACTGCGGTCTTCCCGGCGGTTACGGCGGTGACCTGATCGAATTCGATTTCTCCGGTGACACCATCGAGGTGATCTTCTCGGCCGGCGTGGACAAGCCGCTACGGCTGACTTCGCCGGAAGCCACCGTCGTGCTGATGGCGCTGTGGGCGCTGGCGGACATCCCCGGCGCGGTCGACCCGAAGGCCGCGCGCAGCGCGATCGCCAAGATCGAAACCGCTGCCGGTATCGCCGCGCGGGGATCCGGAGCGGCCGTCGACGAGCCGGCTCCGGCCGAGAGCCAGGCCACGGCCGCGGTGCGTTCCGCAGTGCGCGATAGCCGTGCTGTGGCGATCGACTACTACGCCGCCTCGCACGACACCTTGTCGCACCGGGTCGTCGACCCGATCCGGATCGTGGTGATCAACGACCACAGCTACCTGGAGGCGTGGTCACGTGAGGCCCAAGGCGTGCGGCTGTTCCGGTTCGACCGGATCGTCGATGCGCAGGTGCTCGACGAGCCGGCCGCGCCGCCGGAAGCCGCCTTGTCCGCGCCGCCGGATACCTCGCTGTTCGATGCCGATCCCGAGCTTCCCTCGGCCACCCTGGAGTTGGCCCCGGCGGCGGCGTGGATGTTCGAGTACTACCCGATGCGCCTGCTGCGCGAGCTGCCTGACGGCTACTGCGAGGCGGCCATGACCTATGCCTCCGACGACTGGATGACGCGCGTGGTGCTGGGCCTCGGACCGGCGGTGCGGGTGCTGGCCCCCGAGGCGCTGGCCCAGCGGGTACGGGACGCCGCGGCGGCGGCGCTGGAGATGTACGAGGCGGCGCTGCGGTAGCATCGGTTGGACGTCTGGAGGTAACCAAAGTGGGCAGTTTCAGTCCGTGGCATTGGGCGATCCTCGCCGTCGTAGTGGTCATATTGTTCGGTGCCAAGCGGCTCCCTGACGCCGCACGCGCACTGGGCAAGTCGTTGCGAATCTTCAAATCCGAGGTCCGTGAACTACAGAGTGAGGGCAAGTCGGACGCGCCGGCCGCCCCGACAACCGTGCAGGCCGAACGGGTCGACCCGCCGGCACCTGCACCCGGACAGGATCGGCAGGCTTAGGCTGCGATCGCTGTCAGGGTGTCTGAGCGTCACCCACTGACCGTCGTGCGCACCACCGGTTTATTCAGGCGACTCGATCCGCGCCTGCGTCGCAGCCGCACCAATCCAGACGGGACGATGTCGCTCGTCGACCACCTCACCGAGCTGCGTACCCGGCTGCTGATCTCGCTGGCCACGATCGTGCTGACCACCGCGCTGGGGTTCGTCTGGTACTCGCACTCGCTGTTCGGGGTGGAAAGCCTGGGGGAGTGGCTGCGCCATCCGTACTGCGCGTTGCCGCCCTCGGCGCGCGCGGAGATCAGCGCCGACGGGCAATGCCGCTTGCTGGCCACCGCGCCGTTCGACCAGTTCATGCTGCGGCTCAAAGTCGGGCTGACCGCCGGCATCGTGCTGGCCTGCCCGATGTGGCTCTACCAACTGTGGGCGTTCATCACGCCGGGGCTCTACAAGAAGGAGCGGCGCTTCGCGGCGGCGTTCGTCATTCCCGCCGCGGTGCTGTTCGTCGTCGGTGCTCTGCTGGCCTACCTGGTGTTGTCGAAGGCATTGCACTTCCTGCTAACCGTCGGCAGCGACGTCCAGGTCACCGCGTTGTCCGGCGACCGGTACTTCGGATTCCTGATCAACCTGCTGATGGTTTTCGGCATCAGCTTCGAATTCCCGTTGCTGATCGTCATGCTCAACTTGGCCGGTGTGCTGAGCTATGCGCGGCTGCGGTCCTGGCGGCGCGGCCTGATCTTCGCGGTGTTCTGCTTTGCGGCGATCTTCACCCCGGGATCGGATCCGTTCTCGATGCTTGCGCTCGGGCTGGCGTTGACCTTGCTGCTCGAACTGGCCATCCAGATCACCCGCCTGCACGACAAACGGAAAGCCAAGCGCGAAGCGCTGACCGAGATTCCCGACGAGGAGGCCTCGACGATCGAACCGCCGTCGGCGGTGGCGACGCCGTCGGGCAGCGCCGGATCCCATGACGACGTCACCTGACAGCCACTCGGGCGAGCTGGCGCGGTTCAGCGCGGAACTGGCCTTCGGGCTCGACGGTTTCCAGCAGCAGGCGTGTGCGGCGCTCGAGCGCGGTCACGGGGTCTTGGTCTGCGCGCCCACCGGGGCCGGCAAGACCGTGGTCGGCGAGTTCGCGGTCCATTTGGCGCTTGCTGCGGGAGGTAAATGCTTCTACACCACCCCGTTGAAAGCGCTGAGCAATCAGAAGCACACCGACTTCGTTGCCCGCTACGGCAAAGACCGGATCGGGTTGCTCACCGGCGACTTGTCGGTCAATGCCAATGCACCGGTGGTGGTGATGACTACCGAAGTGTTGCGCAACATGCTGTATGCCGGTTCGCCTGCGCTGCAAGGGCTTTCCCATGTGGTCATGGACGAGGTGCACTTCCTGGCCGACCGGATGCGGGGCGCGGTGTGGGAAGAGGTGATCTTGCATCTGCCCGACGAGGTGCGGTTGGTCAGCCTCTCGGCGACGGTGAGCAACGCCGAGGAGTTCGGCGGCTGGATCCAGACCGTGCGCGGCGACACCGCGGTGGTGGTCGACGAGCACCGGCCGGTGCCGTTGTGGCAGCACATGCTGGTCGGTAAACGCCTCTTCGACCTGTTCGACTACGACGGCGACGGGGCCAAGCATCAGCCCCATGTCGACCCGAACCTGGTGCGCCACATCGCCCATCGCCGGGAGGCCGATCGGCTCGCCGACTGGCGTCCGCGCCACCGTGGCCCGGGTCGGTCCGGCCGGCCCAGCATGTACCGGCCGCCGCCGCGCCCGGACGTGATCACCGCGCTGGACCGCGAAGGCCTGCTGCCTGCGATCACGTTCGTGTTCTCCCGCGCCGGATGTGACGCGGCGGTCGCCCAATGTCTGCGCTCGTCGTTGCGGCTGACCACCGAGGAGGACCGGGCGCAGATCGCCGAGGTGATCGACCATCGCTGTGGCGATCTGGCTGACGCCGACCTCGACGTGCTCGGCTACTACGAGTGGCGCGAGGGCCTGCTACGCGGTTTGGCCGCCCACCATGCCGGGCTGTTACCGGTGTTCCGGCACACCGTCGAAGAGCTGTTCACCGCAGGGTTGGTCAAGGCGGTATTCGCCACCGAGACCCTGGCGCTGGGCATCAACATGCCGGCCCGCACGGTCGTGCTGGAACGGCTGGTCAAGTTCAACGGCGAGCAGCACGTTCCGCTGACGCCGGGGGAGTACACCCAGCTGACCGGCCGGGCTGGTAGACGCGGCATCGACGTGGAAGGCCACGCGGTGGTGATCTGGCATCCCGATATCGAACCGGCCGAAGTCGCCGGCCTGGCCTCCACCCGCACCTTCCCGCTGCGCAGCTCGTTCGCCCCGTCGTACAACATGACGATTAATCTCGTGCACCAAATGGGTCCCGAGCAGGCGCACCGGCTGCTGGAGCAGTCGTTCGCCCAATATCAGGCCGACCGTTCGGTCGTCGGGCTGGTCCGCGGCATCGAGCGGGGCGAGCGGATGCTCGAGGAGATCGCGGGCGGACTGGGCGGCCCGGACGGACCGATCCTCGACTACGCCCGGCTGCGCGAACAGATTTCGCAACGGGAACGCGCGCAGGCCCGCGCCTCGCGGTTGCAGCGCCGGCAGGCGGCCAACGACGCACTGACCGCGCTGCGCCGCGGCGACATCATCACGATCCCGCACGGCCGCCGCGGTGGCCTGGCGGTGGTGCTGGAATCCGCCCGGGACAGCTCCGATCCCCGGCCGTTGGTACTCACCGAACACCGCTGGGCCGGCCGGATTTCGTCGGCGGACTACTCCGGGGCGGCGTCGCCGGTCGGGTCCATGAGCTTGCCCAAGCGGGTTGAACACCGCCAGCCGCGGGTCCGGCGGGATCTGGCGTCGGCGCTGCGCTCGGCGGCGGCCGGACTGGTCACCCCGGCGGCTCGGGGCCGGCGACGAGGCCAGGCATCTGATGGCCCCGATGTGGATCCCGAGCTGGCGTCGCTGCGCGAGCAGATGCGCCGTCATCCCGCCCATCAGGCAGCCGACCGTGAAACCCAGATGCGGGTCGCTGAGCGTTATCTGCGGATTGAACGCGATAACGAGCAGCTGCAGAAGAAGGTGGCCGCGGCCACCAACTCATTGGCGCGCACCTTCGACCGCATCGTCGGGTTGCTCACCGAGCGCGGGTTCATCCGCGCCGGCGACGATGCAGAGCGCAGCGATGAGGAGGAGCGGCGCCATGACGCCGCCGGCGACGCCGACGATGATCCGCAGGTCACTGACGACGGCCGGTTGTTGGCCCGGATCTACAGCGAAAGCGACCTGTTGGTGGCCGAGTGCCTGCGCACCGGGGCATGGGCCGGCCTGCGGCCGCCGGAACTGGCGGCGGTGCTCTCGACGGTGCTCTACGAGACCCGCGGCCCTGACGGTCCGGGGCCGCCGCTGCAACACGGGGAAGCGCTGCCCGCGCAGTTGCGCCAGGCGCTGCACCGGACACGACGGCTCTCGGCCGGATTGCGTGCCGACGAGCAGCGGCACCGCATCACACCGAGTCGCGAGCCCGACGACGGGTTTGTCGCCGCGATCTATCGCTGGGCCAGCAGCGGCGACTTGGCGTCGGCGCTGGCGGCCGCCGACAGTGAGGGTGGCGGTTCGCCATTGTCGGCCGGGGACTTCGTGCGCTGGTGCCGGCAGGTGCTCGACCTGTTGGACCAGGTGCGCAACGCCGCGCCGCAACCGGACCTGCGCGTCAGCGCGAAACGCGCGATCGACGCCATTCGGCGCGGCGTCGTCGCAGTTGATGCCGGGTAGGCTGAGCTCCGGCTACGGTTACAGACGGCAGTGTCAGTACTGAGAGGACCGAGAACACGATGAGTGGACCGCAGGGATCCGACCCCACGCAGCCGTGGCAGCCGCCGCAGGGCGAGGATCAGCAATCCACCGACCAGCCGACCGCGCAGGGCTCGCCCTGGCAGCAGTCATCCGGCGCTGAGCAGCAGGGTTGGCAGCAGCCATCCGCCGACCAGCAGACCTGGCAGGCACCCGCGTACACGCCCACCGAGTATCCGCAGTACCAGCAGACCGGCCAGTTCTATCCGCCGTCGCAGCCGTACGCACAACCACCGGCCTACCCACAGTCCGAGCAGTATGGCGCGCAAACCGAGCAATACGGTGGCCAGCCGGGCCAGTACGGTCAACCGGGCCAGTACGGCCAGCCCACCCAGTACGGCCAGCCGGGGCAGTACGGCCAATACCCACCCGGCCAATACGGCCAATACCCGCCACAACCGGGCCAGTACGGTCCGCCGCCGGCGGGCCCACAGCGTTCGCGAGCGGTGATCGGCACGGTCATCGGAGTGTTCGCCGCTGTGGTCGTCGCGGTGATTCTGGTGCTGGGCTTCTGGGCGCCTGGGTTTTTCGTGACCACCAAGCTGGACATCAACACGGCGCAGACCGGTGTGCAGCAAATCCTTTCCGACGAGACCAACGGCTACGGCGCCAAGAACGTCAAAGACGTCAAGTGCAACGACGGTCAGAACCCGGTCGTCAAAAAGGGCGGAACCTTCGACTGCAACGTCAGCATCGACGGCTCCAAACGGCAGGTGACCGTGACTTTCCAGGACAACAAGGGCACCTACGAGGTCGGCCGGCCCAAGTAAGCCACCGTCAGCCGGGTAGCGAGTCCAGCGCTTTCTGCAGCCGGGCGATCGACGAGCCGACACCGAATTGGTGTGCCAGCTCTGCGACGGCGTTGGGGTCGGCGGCCGCCAGCGGCAGCGCATCGCTCGGCGTCGACAACGTGACCGGCGCATCGGTGGCCACCCGGACCACCGGCCCGGCGGCTTCGACGTAGTCGGCGGCCTCCTGAAGCTTCCGCCGAAGGCCTTTGGACAGCGATGATTTCGGGTCATCGACGGCAGCCAGGATTCCCGCCAGTGACCCATGCTGCGCCAGCAGCGTCGCCGCGGTCTTCTCGCCGATACCGGGGACACCGGGCAGCCCGTCGGACGGATCGCCGCGCAGCAACGCCAGCTCGGCATAGCCGGCGCCGGCCCGATCGGCGGGCACACCGTAGCGGTCGGCCACCTCGGCCGGCCCCATCAGCGTCGCGTTGGTCAAGCCGCGGCCCAGGTAGAGCACCCGAACCCGGACCGGATCGTCGCCGACCACCTGTAGCAGGTCGCGGTCGCCGCTGACGACGACGACGGGGTCGCGGCGTTCGGCGGCGGCCAGTGTGCCGATCACGTCGTCGGCCTCGAAGCCGGTCGCGCCGCCGGCGGCAATGCCGAACGCGTCCAGGATCGCCTCGATCATCTCCACCTGCGGGGACAACTCGTCGGGCACTTCCTCGACATCCGGCTGGCCGTCGGGGTTTGCCTGTTCGACGCGGTGCGCTTTGTACGACGCGATGGCGTCCACCCGAAACTGCGGGCGCCAGTCCAGATCCAGGCACACCACCAACCGGGCAGGCCGCTGCTTGGTGATCACCAGCGCCATCGAGTCCAGGAAGCCGCGGACCGCGTTCACCGGCCGGCCGTCGGGTGACGTGATCGACGACGGCACCCCGTAGTAGGAGCGGAACCACATGCTGGCACCGTCAAGCAGCAGCAGGGGCGCAGGCATGTCCGCCATCGTCTCACGCCTGCGGGCTAGCCTGGCAGGCGTGAATTCCCGCCGATTCGACACCGACGTATACGCCCGCCGCCTCGCCGCAGCGGCCGCCGCCACCGCCGGCGCGGGCCTGGCGGGTTTGGTAATCACCCCCGGCTACGACCTGCGGTATTTGATCGGTTCGCGCGCACAGACCTTCGAACGGCTCACCGCATTGGTGTTGCCGGCCTCCGGTGACCCCACTGTGGTGGTGCCGCGGCTGGAGCTGGCCGCGCTCAAGGAATCGGCTGCCGCGGATCTGGGCTTGGCGGTGGCCGATTGGGTCGACGGCGACGACCCCTATCAGCTGGTCGCGGCGGCACTCGGCGGCGCCCCAGTGGCGACGGCGGTCACCGATGCGATGCCGGCGCTGCATCTGTTGCCGCTGGCCGATGTCCTCGGCGTACTGCCGGTACTGGCCACCGGGGTGCTGCGCCAGCTGCGGATGGTCAAGGACGCCGCCGAGATCGACGCGCTGCGCAAGGCGGGTGCGGCGATCGATCGGGTGCATGCCCGGGTGCCGGAATTTCTGGTGCCGGGCCGAACCGAGGCGGACGTCGCCGCAGACATCTCCGAAGCGATTGTCACCGAGGGTCATTCGGACGTCGCGTTCATCATCGTCGGGTCCGGCCCGCACGGCGCCGACCCGCATCACGAATGCTCCGACCGCGAACTTCACGCCGGGGACATCGTCGTCGTCGACATCGGTGGCTCCTACGAGCCGGGATACCACTCGGACTCGACGCGGACCTACAGCATCGGTGAGCCCAGCGCTGAAGTAGCGCAACAGTATTCGGTGCTGCAGCGCGCGCAGCACACGGCCGTGGCTGCGGTTCGCCCGGGTGTAACGGCGCAGCAGGTGGACGCGGCCGCCCGCGACGTGCTGAGACAGGGCGGGCTCGGCGAGTACTTCGTGCACCGCACCGGGCACGGCATCGGGCTGTCCGTGCACGAAGAGCCTTACATCGTCGCGGGCAACGAAGTCCCACTGACAGCGGGCATGGCGTTTTCCGTCGAGCCGGGCATCTACTTTCCCGGCCAGTGGGGGGCCCGCATCGAGGACATCGTCGTGGTGACCGAAAACGGCGCCGAGCCGGTGAACCAGCAACCACATGAACTGATCGTCGTTCCGATCGACTGACCCGCGGCGCAGCGACTACGCTCGGGCGATGAGCAACCACGACCGTGCCGCTGCCCGTCGGGAAATCGCCGACGCTTTGCTCCTCGCCCTGGAACGTCGCCACGAGGTATTGGACGTGATCGTGGAGGCGGACGACCGACCTGCCGCGGTTGAGGCGATCGTCGCCTCGTTGGGGATCTCGCACCGGGGCAGCGAGGCGGTGATGGGAATGTCGTTCGACCAACTCACCAAGGACTCCCGTAAACGGATCGCTGCCGAACTCGACGACCTGAACACCCAACTGAGCTTTACCCTGCAGGAGCGGCCCGCGAGCTCGGGCGAAAGTCTGGCGCTGCGGCCCTTCGCCGGCCAGGCCGACCGCGACATCTTCGGTGTGCGCACCGAGGAGATCGGCGGCGCGGGCGACGGGTCGGGCGGGCCCGCCGGCACCCTCGACGACGAGATCCGCGCGGCGCTGGCCCGGATCGACGCCGAGGATGCCGCCTGGTTCGTCGCGGTCGACGGCGCGCAGAAGGTCGGCATGGTCTTCGGCGAGCTCATCGGCCACGAGGTGCACGTCCGGATCTGGATCCGTCCCGATTGCCGCCACCGGGGCTACGGCACTGCCGCCCTGGGTAAGTCGCGACCGGAGATGGCGGCCTATTTCCCCGCGGTACCGCTGGTCATCCGAGCGCCCGGCGCCCGCGATGCCCGGACGACCCGCTAGGTTTCGGCCCGCAGCCGGACCATCCGCGTTGTGCTGCTCTCGTCCAGCTCTACCAGTTCGCTGCGTGACCGCAGAAAGTCACTGAATGATCGGAATCCCAGTGACTTTTCACTGAACGACGGGTCCATCCGCTTCATTTGCGCCTTGACTGCCGAGTTGTGCAGCCATTCCGCGTCGTCCTTCTCGTGGCCGATCCGCAGCGCCCGTGCCAGCAAGCCGGTGGCCGCGGCCTGCGCGGCGGGCGGTTGCGGCTCCTCGTCGGCCTCCGGGGTCTTCGTGCGTCGGGGCCGTTTCTTGGGCGCGGCGTCCTCGGGGCTGGAAACGCCGGGCAGAGCATCGTAGCTGACAAAATCGTCGCAGGCTGCGGTGAGCGACCGGCTGGTCGAACCGGCCACGCCGATACCGACGACGTAGCGACCGAGCCGCTTACACCGTTGGGCCAGCGCGATGTAGTCGGAGTCGCCGGCCACGATGACGACGTGGGTGAGGTCCGGCAACCGGAACATGTCTTCGACCGCGTCGACCGCAAGCCGGATGTCGGCCCCGTTCTTGCCGTACGCCGCTGCGGGAAACAGCTGCACCAAATCGACTGCGCGGCCGACCAGTTGGTCACGGTAACCGGCGTTGACGTCGGCTGACCAGTCGGCGTAGGCCCTGGTCAGCACCAGCGTCCCAAACGACGACGCGAAATCGATGATGGCGCCGACGTCGACGGCGGCCTTCACCAACCGCTCCGGCTCTTTGTCGAAGCCGCGTGCCTTGTCGCGTTGGAACGAGTTGCGGCCGTAAACCTGGTCATACCGCGACATCACGATGTTGTCGAAGTCGAGGTACACCGCGACGCGGTCCGCAGCGGGTTCCGTCAAATCAGCCCTTGCCGCGGTCGAGCAGATCCGACGATCCCAGCACCCGCTCCACTTGCACCTCGATGACCACCCGTCGCGGGTTTTCGCGTGGGGTGCGGTAGCGCTGCGCATAGCGCAGTTCGGCGTCGCGCACGGCGTCGACCCCGCTGTTCACACTGGCCCGGCCTTCCAGGGACAGCCAGCGGGCGCCGTCGACCTGACTGAGCACAGCGACTCCGCCGCGCTCCGCGTTGACGGCCTTCTGCGAGCCGCCGCTGGTGATGACGCGTGCGATGTGGGTCTTGGGGTCGAAGGTGAAGCCGACGGCCACCACGTGCGGCGAATTGTCCGCGCGCAGGGTGGTCAACATGGCCAAATGGCGCTCGGTGAGGAACGCCAGCGCGTCGGTGGTGAGCCGGGTGGTGGTATTCGCCATCACCGCTCACGTTATCGCAGGCGATAATCGCAGCCGTGGATGACACGGATGCCGGGACGGTGCTGATTCTGGGCGGTCGCAGCGAGATCGGCACCGAACTGGCGCTGCGGCTGGCTCCCGGGGCCACGGTGGTGCTGGCGGCGCGCCACGCCGACCGGCTCGGCGAGCAGGTGTCGATGATCCGGGCGGCCGGGGCGGTGGCGGTGCGGACCTGCGAGTTCGACGCCGACGACCTGGCTTCACACGGCGCGCTGGTGGAGTCGATCATCGCTGATCACGGGCCGATCGAGACCGCGGTGCTGGCGTTCGGCATCCTTGGCGATCAAGCCCGCGCCGAGACCGACGCCGCGCATGCGGTAGCCGTCGTGCACACCGATTTCGTCGCGCAGGTCAGCCTGCTCACCCATTTGGCGGCGGCCATGCGCACCGCCGGGCGGGGCTCGCTGGTGGTGTTCTCCTCGATCGCGGGGGTGCGGGTGCGGCGCGCCAACTACGTCTACGGCTCGGCCAAGGCCGGTCTGGACGGCTTCGCGAGCGGACTGGCCGATGCGCTGCACGGCACCGGGGTGCGAGTGCTGATCGTACGGCCGGGATTCGTCGTCGGCCGGATGACCGAAGGTATGTCGCCGGCGCCGCTGCCCAGCACTCCGGCGCAAGTGGCCGCCGCGACGGCGCGGGCACTGGCCAAGGGGCGGCGCACAGTGTGGATTCCGTGGGCTTTGCGGCCGGCGTCGGTGGTGATGCGACTGCTACCGCAGTTCGCCTGGCGAAGGATGCCGCGGTGATCCGCGTCGGCGACGATGCAGAACGAAGTGATGAGGAGGAGCGGCGCCAATGATCCGCGTCGGCGACGATGCAGAACGAAGTGATGAGGAGGAGCGGCGCCAATGATCTTTGTTGTGGGGATCGGCGCCGACGGGATGGCCGGCCTGTCGGAGCGGTCGTCGACTGAATTACGCAGCGCCGCAGTTATTTACGGCTCACGCAGGCAACTGGACATGCTCGACGCCTCGGTGCCCGCGCACAAGCGGGAATGGCCGTCGCCGTTGCTGCCCGCGCTGCAAAGCCTGTGCGACGAGTCGACCGACGTGCACGTGCTGGCCAGCGGCGACCCGATGCTGCACGGGATCGGCGGCACCCTGATCCGGCTGTTGGGTGCGGAGCAGGTCGTCGTGTTGCCGCATGTCTCGGCGGTGACGCTGGCGTGTGCCCGGATGGGCTGGATCGTCCAGGACACCGAAGTGATCAGTCTGGTGACCGCGGGGCCGCACACTGCGGTACGCCGCGGCGGGCGCGCGGTCGTGTTGTCGCGCGACGCCGGTACCCCGTTGGCGCTGGCCGGGTTGCTCACCGAATACGGCCGCGGCGATTCGCTGTTCAGCGTGCTCGAGCAGCTCGGCGGTCCAGGGGAGCGATGTCGTCACAGCACCGCCCGCGACTGGGCCGCCGCCCCGCCCGACGATGTCGACGGCCTCAATGTGATCGCGGTGCGGTATCTGCCCGACGACCGGGTGTCGGCGGTGCTGCCCGAGGACGCGTTCGCCCACGACGGTCAGATCACCAAGCAGAGCATCCGCGCGGTGACGCTGGCGGCGTTGGCGCCGCGCCCCGGCGCGCGGTTGTGGGATGTGGGGTCGGGTTCGGGGAGCATCGCGGTGGAGTGGGCGCGCACCGGCCGGGGTTGCACCGCGGTGGCTTTCGAACGCGACGACACGCGTCGCGACAGCATTGCCCGCAATGCCGCCGCGTTCGGCGTCGACGTCGAGGTGCGCGGCGCGGCGCCGCAGGCCTTCGATGGTGCTGCCACGCCGTCGGCAGTGTTCCTCGGCGGTGGGCTGACCCAGCCGGGGATGTTCGAGGCGTGCCTCGACCACCTGCCCGCCGGCGGACGGCTGGTGGCCAACGCCGTCACCGTTGAGTCGGAAGCCGTTCTGGCGCAGCTATATTCACGTTTAGGCGGAACCTTGCAACGTTTTCAGCACTATCGTGGCGAGCCGCTGGGCGGCTTCACCGGTTGGCGACCGCAGCTGCCGGTCACCCAATGGGCGGTGACCAAATCATGACCGTGTACTTCATCGGCGCGGGCCCCGGCGCGGCCGATCTGATCACCGTGCGGGGGCAGGAGATGCTGCGCCGCTGCCCAGTGTGCCTGTACGCCGGCTCGATCATGCCCGACGACCTGCTGGCCCTCTGCCCGCCCGACGCGCGGGTCGTCGACACCGGACCGCTGACCCTGGAGCAGATCGTTGCCGAGATCGTCGAAGCCCACTCCGCCGACCGCGACGTAGCACGGCTGCACTCCGGTGACCCGTCGCTCTACAGCGCGTTGGCCGAGCAGTGCCGACAGCTCGACACACTGGGCATCGAATACGAAATCGTGCCCGGCGTTCCGGCCTTCGCCGCAGCCGCGGCTGCGCTGGGGCGTGCGCTCACCGTCCCGGGCGTCGCGCAGACAGTCACGCTGACCCGGGTAGCGACCTTGTCGACGGCCATGCCGCCCGGTGAAGACCTTGGCACGCTGGCCCGATCCGGTGGGACCCTCGTGTTGCACTTGGCTGCCGCGCAGATCGACGCCATCGTCTCGCAATTGGTGAACGGCGGCTATCGCCCCGAAACACCCACGGCGGTAGTGGCTTTCGCCACCTGGCCGCAACAGAGCGTACTGCGCGGCACACTGTCCGACATCGCCGGGCAGATGCACCATGCAGGGGTTACCAAGACCGCGGTCATCATCGTCGGCGACGTGCTGGCGGCGGAGGGTTTCACCGACAGCTACCTGTATTCGGCAGGGCGTGCCCGGGGGAGCGGGCACTGATGCGGGTGCTGCTACTCGGCGGCACCGGCGAGGCGCGAGCGCTGGCCGCCCGGTTGTACCCAGACGTCGACATCATCAGTTCGCTGGCCGGCCGGGTGCCCGACCCGGCGCTGCCGGTCGGCGCGGTGCGCATCGGCGGGTTCGGTGGTGCAGCCGGACTCCGGCAGTGGCTGCGCGACGAACACATCGACACCGTCGTCGATGCCACCCACCCATTCGCGGCCACCATCACCGCACACGCCGCACAGGTATGCGGCGAGATGGGACTGCCGTATCTGGTGCTGGCCCGCCCGGCCTGGGACCCGGGCGGCGCCACCTTGGTTGCCTCAGATACTGAAGCAGCTGAAGCTGTTTCGCATCGGGGATTTTCGCGGGTGTTCCTCACCACCGGCAGATCCGGTACGGCGGCCTTCGCTGACAGCGAGGCCTGGTTTTTGATCCGCGCGGTCACGTCGCCGGACACCGAGGTCTTGCCCCGCCGCCACCACCTGCTGGTGTCCCGCGGTCCGTACCACTACGACGGCGAATACGCGCTGCTGCGCGAGCATCGCATCGACGCGCTGGTCACCAAGAACAGCGGCGGCCAGATGACGCGGGCCAAACTGGACGCCGCTGCCGCACTGGACATCCCCGTGGTGATGGTGGACCGCCCGCCGCTGCCGCCCGGTGCGATGACAGTGCGCACGGTCGACGAGGCGGTGACCTGGCTGGCGCGTCTTTTCCCAGCGTAGGGATGCGTGCGGTGTCACGATAGTGGCGTGAGCGACGGCAGTGTCACCGCCGGATTGGCCTGCGCGGCATGTGGCACTACGGCGCGCGCGGAAGCCAAATTCTGCGACGAGTGCGGGTCGCCGCTCACCGCTTCGGCTACCGCCGCCGAGTACAAGCAGGTGACGGTGCTGTTCGCCGACGTCGTGCATTCGATGGACATCGCCGCGGCTGTCGGTGCGGAGCGGCTGCGGGAGATCATGACGCAACTGTTCAGGCGCTCCGTCGCCGCAGCACAGCGCTATGGCGGCACGGTGGATAAGTTCACCGGCGACGGCATCATGGTGATCTTCGGCGCACCAGTGTCTCTGGAAGATCACGCTTTTCGGGCCTGCGCCGCCGCGCTGGACATGCAAGCAGAGGCCAAGCGTCTGGCCACCGAGGTCAAAGCCAACGACGACATCACCCTGCAACTGCGGGTCGGATTGAACTCCGGGGAAGTCATCGTGGGCGAGATCGGTTCCGGCCCTGCCGGTTATACCGCGATCGGCCACCAGGTCGGGATGGCTCAGCGGATGGAATCGATCGCGCCGCCCGGTGGGGTGATGCTCAGCGAGACCACCGCGCGGCTAGTCGAGCATGCCGCTGTTCTCGGCGAACCGGAGCTGGTGCGAATCAAGGGCTCCGCCGACCCAGTGCCGGCACGCGGGCTGATGGCGCTGGCGGCGAGGCAGGGACGGATTGGTCCACATGCGCTGGCCTTGGTGGGCCGGGAGTGGGAGCTCGCCGCCCTGACGGCGATGCTGGATCGGTCGACAAAGGGCCACGGCTGTGTGGCTGGGGTCGTCGGGCCGGCCGGCATCGGTAAGAGCCGCATCGTCGCCGAGACGGTTTCTATTGCGGAAAGCCGCGGCGTGCAGGTGTTTGTTGTGGACGGCGCTGACACCAAAACTGAGCGCGTGCGAAATCACTGAGGCCCTGCGGATGGCGCAGCACATGATCGATCTGGCGGACGGCGACCCGCATATGGGCGACCTCATCGTCGAAACGCCACTGATAATGGCGTTGATGGCGCGCGCCGTCGCGCTCGCCTGCTTGGGACAGCCGGGCTGGAAAAGCGAAATCGACAAAGCCGCGGCGATGTGCCGCGAGATCAAGCCCGGTGGTCGCGCGGCGATCGAACTGCCCTTCATCTATGGCTTCGGAATACTGCACGGGCTGCTGCGCTCCGACACTCCTCTGCTACAAGACACCGCGGAGACGTTGAAACTGGCGGAAGATCGAGGCGACGATTACGCGCTGACAGCGGCTCGAATGCTTCGCGGCTTCGCGCTGACTCAATCCGACGGTCGGCAACGCAGCGATGGCTTCCACCTACTCGCAATGGCCCGCGATGCGCTGCTAGAGAACCGGTTCATCACGAACACGGTACATCTGATCGATATGGCAAGCGCCAAGGAGAAAGTAGGAACGGGCAATCATGACGACGCGATCGAGATCCTCCGCACCATCGCATACCACGTATTCGCGGCCGGTGCAACGGTTTACAGCGGAACAGCAGTGATCGCTCTCGCCGAAGCTTTGCTCCAACGTGGCACCGACGCCGACGTGACCGAAGCCAAGGCCGCAATCGAACACCTGGCGGCCGTGCCCGTCGAACCGGGGTTCGTGCTCTACGAGGTGGCGCTGCTGCGCTTGCGAGCGCTGCTCGCGCGGGCGCAGGACAACGATCGAGCGTATCGAGATTTCGTCGATCGCTACCGCGCGATGGCGACATCGCTTGGCTTCGAAGGCCATATTGCGATGGCCGAGTCCATGGAACGCTAAACCGCTACCTTGTCGACTGGAGCCGTTGGTTCACTGACCTGCCCGTCGCGCCGCCGCTGGCGATAGTTGGCCGAGGCCGCGCGCCACAGCATGTTGGGCCGCAGCAGCCGGTTCGGCGGATCAACAAGCGACGTTACCTTGACGAACTGATTCAGCGCGACAGTGTCGAATTCCGCAGCGGTCAGCACGCGATCCACGTATCCGTTGAACATTCGCGTCGCCCGCGGTCGTTCGCCGTCGATCTCGGGCAACGCGAGGTCGCCACCGGCGGCCAGTTGCCACGCGTGGCGGATTGGCTTCGCCGAAGCGCGGAAGAACCGCCAAGCCAGATCACTTGTCCCCGTGCATAAACAGCGCCGCAATACCAAGGCTTCCAGCGCGGCCACCGTCATACCTTGGCCGTAGATCGGGTTGAAACTGCAGATTGCGTCCCCGATGACCAACAGTCCTTGGGGAAATCGGCGCATCTTGTCATACCGGCGCCACTGGCTCGACGGGACACGGTGCCGTACTACCTCCCCGATAGGGTGCGCATCGCGTACTGCATCCAGCACATGTTGGGGTGCGAATCCTTCGGCGAACGCACACATCGCGGAGAGCTCGCAGGGCGGTTGCCGGCCCGCCATTCCCATCACGGTCAGCACCCAGGTGTCATTCTCACAACTGATAAGCCCCAGCCCGGCGGGCCGGCCGGGCACCACGCCGACCAAAACACCCAGTTCGTGCAAAGCGCCGGGCCGCATCGTTAGCCGCTGACTGGAATAGGCCAGGTGGACCACGACGCGGTCTTCGATCGGGCGGGCATAGCCCAGGCTTTCCAGCCACAGCGGTGTGCGCGACGCGCGTCCCGTCGCGTCGACGACCAGATCGGCGGGCAGGATCGACTCGTGCCGGCTGTGCCGGTCGACGGTGAGGACGCCGGTGACGCGGGTGCAGTCCGGCCTCGACATCAACTCGACGACATCGTGATTGTCGAGCAGCCTGACATTGGCGATGGCGCGGACCCGCTGCCGGACGTGGTGCTCCAGGAACGGTCTGCTGGTCAGGTAAACGGCTAGCGCCTCGGCCGAGCCGGTACTGACGAATCGGTGGCCGGCCACGCTGTAGTGCAACTTGGATAGGTCGCAGCCATCGAAGTACGGCGCACCGTCAGTGATCAGCTCGTCGAGAATCTCAGGGAACAGCTCATCCAATACCTGCGCACCCCTCGCCAACAGCGCATGTAGGTGGCGTCCCTGTGGTACCCCCCGACGGTCGGCGGCCTCGTAGGGCAGGGTGTCGCGCTCGACTATCGTGACCGTCTCGTAGAACTCGGCCACTGCCCGTGCGGCCAGCAGGCCGGCCATGCTCGCGCCCAAGATAACTGCATGATCACCGATCTTGGCCATTGCGCACCCACTCTCGACGAGCTGTCACTGACGCACACCATCGTCGATGCCGGCGGAAGGAGCCGGACAGCGTAGTCAACTACTCGACTTGCTGGATACGGTCCGCGCGGGAATAGCTGCCAAATTGCCTCGTGAGCTGCGCGGTCGCGGTTATAGTCGCCGCGTGATCAGCGGTGATCCGTTGGCTGGCCGGGACGGTGAACTAGGGGCTATTCGTCGCGCGCTGAGCGGGTTTGGCAACTACTCCGGCGTGATGATCGCCGGAGCTGCCGGGGTGGGCAAGACCCGGCTCGCTCGCGAGGTGTTGACCCGCGCGGCGGCGGGCGGCGACCGCACCAACTGGATCGTCGGCACCGAATCGGCGCGATCACTTCCGCTGGGTGCATTCACCGCGCTACTCACCGACTCGGTGACCGAGCCGCTGCCGAACGTGCGGCGGTTGATCAATAGCTTTGTCGCGCAGCAGCGCCAGGGCCGGGTGTTGGTGGGGGTCGACGATGCGCACCTTCTCGACGGGTTGTCCGCGCATGTCGTGCATCAACTGGCCCAGACACGGGGCGCGCGGTTGGTGGTGACCGTGCGAACCGGCGCAGACGAGCCCGACGCGGTGACGGCGTTGTGGAAGGACGGCCTGCTCACCCGACTGGATCTGGAACCGCTGTCCGCCGAGGCAACTCGCGCCCTGATAGAGGCCTCCGTCGGTGGGTCGGTCGATGCCCGCAGCGCTGAGCGGTTTTGGAGGCTGACGGGCGGCAACGCGTTGTTCTTGCGGCAGTTGATAGCCGACCAACTCGCCGCGGGCCGGATGCGGCAACTGGCCGGAGTGTGGATGTGGGACGGCGATGTCGCGGTGTCACAGAATCTCAGCGACATGCTGGCCCGGCAGTTGGGCCGGATGACCGCGGGGGTAGCACGCGTCATCGACACCCTCTCGCAGTGTGAACCGCTGAGTGTGCCGGTGCTCTGCGATCTGGTGCGCCGGGGAGACCTCGAGTCGGCCGAACAGATGCGTCTGGTGGCCGTGGAGCGAGTGGGTGACGAGCGGCTGGCCCGGTTGGCGCATCCGCTGATCGGCGAGCTTCGCCGAGCGACGGCAGGAGAGATGCATCTGTCCAAGGTCCGCGGCCGGTTGGCGCAACGGCTGGGCCAGGAGGCCGATCGCGACATGCACGCGACGGTGCGGCGCGCTCTGCTCACCCTCGACTCGGATCTCGATCCCGACCCGGACTTGTATCTGGAGGCAGCACGCTTTGCGATGATGCTGCTGGATCCCGATGCGGCCGAGCGGTTCGCCGCGGCGGCAGCCTCCTGCGGCGCCCCCGACGCTGCGACCATGCGTGCGATGACCCTCGTTCTGCTCGGACGGGGCGAGCAGGCCGAGGAAGTCCTGCGGGACGTCTGTGAGAGCGGTCGTGCGGACAGCCATCGATGGTCGACCGTTCGGGCTGCCAACCTGGTGTGGATGCTTGGCCGGCCGGCGGAGGCGGCGGACATCCTCGAACGCCTCGCCGCAGCAGCGGAGTCGGCGGCCGACCGCGATGCACGCATGGCGGTCCAGGCGTGCGTCGACGTGGTGTTGGCCCGCTGCGCGGCCGCGGACGAAAACGCCAGGGCAGCATTGTCTTCCGGGACATTGTCGGACTTTCACGCGATGATGGCATCGGTTGCGCGGATCATGGCAATGGGCGCTCTCGGCACGGTGGACGAGCTGACCATCGTCGCCGAACAGGCCATCGACCGGGTGATCACCGCGTTCGAATCATCGCCGATGCGGTTCTGGTTCGGCGGGGTGTACGCCCGCGCCTGCCGCTTGACCGGCCGGATCGACGAGAGCCTGCAAGCCGCCAAGCGGATCGCCGACTCGGCTCGAGACGTGCCCGGTCTTGCCTACGCCAACCTCGCGTTCCTGTTGGGCCATGCCGACTTGATGCGCGGTGACTTCCACAACGCCGTCCGGCTGCTGCGCGAAGCACGTGCAGGAGTCGAACGACATGGTGCGACAACGGGTTTACGTCCAGCGAGTTGCTTCGGCTTGGCCGAAGCGTACGCCAAACTGGGCCAGCCGGGGGCTGCCGAGGAAGCGCTCGACGAAGCCCGGCGCTGCGTGCCGGCCGACTACCTTTTCATGCACACCGCACTGGCGCTCGCCACCGGGTGGACGCTGGCGGCCAAAGGCTATCTGGTCGAAGCCATCGCCGCGGTACGCGCGGCAGCCGATGAGGCGCGGGACCGGGGGCAACCAACCCACGAACTGGCCTGCCTTCAGGCGATGGCTCAGTGGGGTGATGCATCGGCTGCGGGCCGAGCCCGTGAGTTGGCTGATACATTGTCGCTTCGCCTTGCCGATACCGTTGCGCTGCACACTGAATCGCTGCTCGCAGGTAACGGGGACGGCTTGCTCACGGCTTCGTCGGAATACCGTGCGATCGGCGACCGGGCCGCGGCGGCCGACGCGGCCGCACAGGCGGCGGCCGTCTTCACTGGGAGCCGGCAGCGCCAGCGCGGACTGTACGCGGCCGCGGTAGCACGCGAGCTGTCCGATGAATGCGGTGGGCTGTGCACACCGGCGTTGCGCAGCTCGGCGGGTCTTCCGTTGAGCGGTCGCCAGCGCGAGGTGATCGAATTGGTGCTCGCGGGGTTGTCCAACCGCGAGATCGCCGAGCGGCTGATGATGTCGGTGCGCACCGTCGAGGGACATGTCTATCGGGCCTGTCAGCGGGTCGGCGTGACTACCCGCGACGAGTTGGGGTCCGTCATCCGTGGCGGGCTGGCCAAGTCTTGAGCAGCTATGTCGGATAGGTCCGTGGGGTGAAGACGCGGTCTCCGTACCACTGTGTCTGCGAGGAACCGACGATCAGCAGGCAACGCATATCGACACCGGCGGGGTCGAGGTCACCCAGCCGCACCACCCGGACCTCTTCATTCGGGCCGGACACGTCGCGACCGATCACCACCGGTGTGCCCGGTTCGCGATGTGCGAGCAACAGATCTTGCATTGCTTCGACTTGCCAGGTCCGGGTCTTCGACGCCGGGTTGTACACGGCCAGCACGAGATCGGCCGCGGCTGCTGCCGAGAGTCGCGCTGCGATCACCTCCCACGGCTTGAGCCGATCGGATAGCGAGATCACCGCGTAGTCGTGGCCCAGTGGGGCGCCGACCCGGCTGGCGACGGCTTGCGCTGCCGTCATCGCGGGAATCACTCGCACCGGCACCGTCGGCCACTGTTTGGCCTCTTCGAGCACTGCTGTCGCCATCGCGAACACCCCGGGGTCACCCGACGACACCACCGCCACCGCGCGCCCCTGCTCGGCCAGCGCGCACGCCAACTGCGCCCGCGCCGGTTCGTCGGTGTTGTCGCTGGGGTGCCGGCGCTGACCGTTACGGACCGGGATGCGCTGCAGATACGGGCCGTAACCGATCAGATCCGTTGCGGCGGCCAGCTCGCGACGGCTCTCCGGCGTCATCCAGTCGGTGTGTCCGGGGCCCAGCCCGACCACCGCGACCCCACCCGGGCGCGAACGGCGCTGCCGCACACCGGGAACCATCGCCAGCGAGAAGTAGGGCACGGTGGTCTCTTCGATGTCGGCGGCCGGCAGCACCCGCTGCTCGACGGTACTCGCGCGCTCTACATAGAGGGCATCGTCGAGCTGACCGGCTAACGAAAGAGCCTCTCGCACAGCAGGATACGATCGGCCCAGCTTCAACACCACGGCGGCGTCGGCGTCGGAAAGCCGACGCGCCAGCTCGGCGACCGGCAACGTGCCGGGTAGCACGGACAGCACCTCGTCGCCGGCGACCAACGGCGTTGCGATCGCCGCCGCGGCCGCGCTGACCGACGTCACACCCGGCACGATCACCGCGGAGAACTGCTGCGTCAGCCGGGTGTGCAGATGCATGTAGGAGCTGTAGAACAGCGGATCACCCTCGGCCAGCAGAGCCACGTCGCGGCCGGCGTCCAGATGGGCGGCAATGCGGCCGGTGGCAGCGGTGTAGAAGTCCTCTAGCGCCCCGGCGTAGCCGCCGGGATGGTCGGTGGTCTCGGTGGTGACCGGATAAACCAGGTGCTCCTCGATGTGACCCGGCCGCAGATATGGTTCGGCGATACCACGGGCGATGCTGTGACCGTGGCGAGCGCTGTGATAGGCCACTACGTCCGCGTCGCCGATCACCCGGGCGGCTTTGACTGTCACCAACTCTGGGTCGCCGGGGCCCAGCCCGACGCCGAACAGCGTGCCGCGCCCGGTCATTGCGCGCCGGCGATCGCGTTGACGGCGGCGGCGGCCATCGCGCTGCCGCCGCGACGGCCCCGCACCAGCAGATACGACATTCCGCGCGGGCGGTCGATGAGTTCCTGCTTGGACTGCGCCGATCCAACGAACCCCACCGGCCCCCCGAGCACCGCGGCCGGCGTCGGCGCCCCGTCGTCGAGGAGTTCGAGCAGTCGGAACAACGCGGTGGGCGCGTTGCCGATCGCCAGCACCGCCCCGGACAACCGATCCGCCCACAGCTCCACCCCGGCCGCCGAGCGGGTGGTGTTTTGGCGCGCGGCCAACTCCGCGGCGCGCGGGTCCGCCACCAGCGACACCACCTCGTTGTCCGCCGGAAGCCGGGCGCGGGTGACGCCGGCGGCCACCATCGACGAATCGCAGAGCACCGGAGCACCGCCCGTCAGGGCGGCGCCGGCCCTGGCGACGACGTCGTGGGTGTAAGCGACATGCTCGGGAAGGTCGACCTGGCCGCAGGTATGAATCAGCCGCACCACCACCTCCACGACGTCGGCCGGGAACCCGGCCAGATCCGCCTCGGCGCGGATGGTCGCAAACGACTGCCGGTAGATTTCGGCGGCGTCGCGAAGGTAGTCGAGCACGCGCTCACCCTACGGGCGTGCCCGCAGCGTTCGGTACCCGTCTCCGGTGGCGACCAGGACTTCACCCACCGGCGGACTGCCGCAGGCCCGCTCGCAGCCGACAAAGTGGCGGCGGTGTTGCGGATCGGCCGTCTGCGCCGCGAAAGCCGCGGCATCGGCCCGTACATCGGCCGCCGAATATGCGCATCCCGGGCTGCCGACGCAGGCGCTGATCGACAGCCAGGGCGAGTTCTCGTCGAAAACCAGGCCCAGCGGCGCCAGCACCCGCAGCGCCGCGTCGGCGACCGCTTCGTCGAGATCGCACACCAGCACCGACCGCCACGGCGTGATGACCAGTGGCGCGTCGATCGCGGCCAGATAGTCCGCGGTGCGGGACGGCACAATGCCCAGGGGCGCCACGGCGCCCAGCGCTATGCGGCCGTCATCCTGTGCGATCCACCCAACCGGCGGGGCGGCGACCCGGGGCACCCGGTCGCCAACGCGGGCGCCGGGCACCAACACATTTGGATCGGCCAATTCGCAAATGCGCCAGGCGTTTCCACGTGTCTCGACGAACCGTTTCGCGACCCCAACCAGCGCGCCCACCGCCTCGTCGGCTGTCACCCGCACGCCGGTGTCCCGGCCGGCCAAGAGCAGCGCGACGCCGTCGTCGAGCCGCTGTAGGCCGGCATCAGCGCCCAACCCCGACACGTCGCCGCGACCGTCGTCGATGCTGAACCAGAATCGGCCGGGCAGCAAAGTCAACGCGGCTTCGGCTTGAATCGCCGTGTCGAGCTCACCAACCCACCTGCGCACATCGACGCTGCCACCCACCCGACCCGACAACGGGGAGGCGACGATGTTGCGGACTCGCTCGTGTGTTGCCGACGGCAACAGACCCGCGCTGCTCAGCAGATCGGCGACCCGCACCGGGTCGGTGATCGCGCGGATCTGCACGTTGCCGCGCGCCGTCAATTCGAGCGTTCCCGAGCCGAACTGGCGCGATGCCTGCGCCAGGGTTGCCAACTGGGCCGCGGCGACCATTCCTCCGGGCAGCCGGACTCGAACCAACGGTCCGTCGGCGGCCTGATGCAGCTGCAGGGCGCCGGGGCAGGCGTCCTGGTCGCGGGTGCGCATTACCGCTAACGCTACGGCCTATCGCAGCCGGGACATCAAAAACAGGTAGTCCACTACTCGTGCGTGCCACGCGTTGCCGGTCGTAGGTTGCTGGCATAGCCGCCAACTCAGCGCACGACACGCTCCTAGGTAGGAAGAACGACCCGCTATGACCGGTCTACTGGAGGTTTTCACAGGTGTTTTGCTGGCGCTGATCCTGTTCGGTCTCTACCGGCTGCAGCCCTGGCTTGAACAATGGGACACCGAGCGGCACTTCGAGGACTGAGCGCCGCTGTCTCGCGGGCCCGGCGGTCGGGTAGAACCGTTTTGCACTCTGGCCTCGAATACAGGCAGTAAAGTCGCACCAGCACGCGCGTTAGCAGCCGGGAGGTTCCACGGCCGGTGCACATCGAGGACAGATCGAAGTGGCCCATTGTGGCCCGCGACGAGGAGTTCCGCCAAGCATTGGCGGCACTCGATGACGGCGCGGAATTCGAAGGCGTGGCGTTGGTCGGCGCCAGCGGGGTGGGCAAATCGACGCTTGCTCGCGCCCTTGCCCAAAGCCTCGAGTCGAGTGGACGGACCGTGCGATTTGTGCTCGGCACCGAAACCGGTTGCGCCGTGCCATTGGGGGCGTTCTCCCGGGCGATCACGGTTGCTGCCGCACAAGAACCGGCCACCATGCTGGCCGCGGCCCAAGAGACTCTGGAGCAGGAAGAAAACCTGGTAGTCGTCGTCGACGACGCGCAGCTGCTAGACCCACTTTCGGCCACCTTGGTCTATCAGCTTGCGGCTTCCCGCAGTGCCCGGTTGATCGTGACGATCCGGTCGGGGGAAGCGGTGCTCGACGCGGTGACAGCGCTGTTGAAAGAGCGGTTGCTGCTGAATCTGCACGTCGATGCATTCACCGCCGAGCAGACCGGCGAACTCGCCCGTCGCGTGCTCGGCGGCGCCGTCGAGTCTCGACTGGTCGGCGAACTCCACGGCCGCAGCGGGGGGAACTTGCTGCTGCTGCGGGGCTTGCTCGGCGCCGGCCGGGAAAACGGTGTCCTGGTCCGTAGTGACGACGGCTGGCAACTGAAGGGTCCGCTGCGTGCGGACCGCGAACTCTACGACCTCCTGGAGTTCCGGCTGAGATCCCTTACTCCAGAAGAGTTGGAGGCAGTCGAGATTTTGGCAATCGGCGAGCTGCTGGACTGGGAGATTGTGCGCGAGCTTTGCGATGCCGGGGCGTTGGTGAGTCTGGAGCGCCGAGGCCTCATTCAATTGCTTGCCGACGGTCGGGAAACCGTAGCGCAGTTGAACCACCCCGTCATCGGTGACGCCGCGATTCGACTCGGCGGAGTGGTGCGTTCACGACAACTCAATGGCCTGCTGGCCCAAGCGCTGCAAAAGCACCTGCGGGCCGGCGGGCGCCGTTCGAGGTTGCCCGACCTGCGCGGCCAGATCCGACTTGCTCAATTCATGATGCGAAGCGACTTGGAGCCGGATCTGGAGGTGATCATCACCGCGGCTGCGAGCGCGGTCGCCATGTCGAACCACGGCTACGGCGAAGAGCTGGCCCGATACGCGTTCGACTACGGCGGCGGTCTGCCGGCCGCGCTCGTACTCGCCGATTCGCTGAGCTGGCAGGGCCGAGGCGACGCAGCCGAGGCAGTGCTCGCCGAAGTCGATCCCGATGGAGCGGCTGAATTGTTGACCATTCGATGGGGGTGTCTGCGCGCGGCCAATCTGTTCTGGGTCTGTGGGCGCGTCGATGCGGCGCGGCAGGCACTCGCCGACGTCAGAAATCGGGTGGATTCTGCGTTGGGCCTCGACCTGGTTGCGGCCCTGGAGCTGTCGTTTGCCTTCTTCTCCGGCGACGTCGCAACGGCAGCCAAGGCCGGCCCGGCGCTGTGCGTACCGGAAGTGCTGCCGTTGGCGACGGTGTGGGCGGCGGTACCGACGATTTGTGCGCAGGCGCTTGTCGGGCGGCATGGCCAGGTCCACCGCCTCGCGGAGGCGGGGTTGCGAGCCGCGGCGCTCAGCGAGTCGGGACCGCAGCGGTTCGCCATCGGCGTCGCTGAGGTCATGGCGTTGACGGCCGTCGGTGATCACCGGGGGGCTGAGCGGGCTGCCGAACGCTATGCCGAGATGGCTGCCGGTGTGCCTGCAGCAGACGCCATGGTGGGTGCCATATCCGGGTTCGTGCACCTTGCCGGCGGTGCGCTGCAGGCCGCGTGTTCGGAGTTCTGCCTTGCGATATCGGGGTTATCGCAAGGCTTTCCGTCGCCCTGGGTGATGTTGGTGAGCGCCTGGCACGCCCAGGCCGAAGGCGCCCGGGGAAACGCTGACGCTGCGGCCGCTGCGTTGCAGAGCTCAGAATCCGCCTATGGCCCGCAGGTGGCGGTGTTTTTACCGGAGCTCGAGCTTGCTCGGGCCTGGGAAAGAGCAGCCGCCGGTCAGACGTCGGCCGCCCAGACGCATGCAGTGCATGCCGCGCAGCACGCGCAGCGGTCCGGGATGTCAGCGGTAGAGATGCGTGCACTGCACACCGCTGCCCGGTTCGGTGACCGTGCGCACACCGCGAGGCTGGCGGAGCTTGCCAAGAAATTGCGAACTCCGATGGCAGAAGCGGTCGCCGCGCATGCTGCCGGCCTGGTCAACCACGACGGTGATGCGCTGGATAGCGCGGCAGGTCGGTTCGCGGAGCTGGGCGCAGTGGCGCTTGCCGCCGATGCGGCCGCCCGGGCGGCACGCGAGCATGCCCGCAGCGGTCATCACGGCAGGGAATTGGAGTCGTCAACCCACGCATACTGGCTCGCCAGCCAGGGCGACATCCGCACACCGGCAGTCAATGCTGCCGCGCAGCCGCTGCCGATCACCGATCGCGAGCGCGAGATTGCGATGCTGGTGGCAGCGGGCTTGTCCAACCGCCAGATCGCCGACCGACTGTGCGTATCGGTGCGCACTATCGATGGACACCTCTACCGCATCTACGTGAAACTTCACATCGAGCGCCGTGACCAGCTGGTGGACTTGATCAGTGGTTCGAGGGCCACCCGTAATCGCCGCTCGAGAGGCTATCCGGCCGCGAACTCAGACTGAGGCCGCGGCCGAGTAACAGTTGCCATTGCCGGATGCGCCGTCAGCCGCGTTGCCGTTTTCACGGTTCGTCGTCGTCATCTTCGTCGCGCAATAGCTTTTCGGGGTGGTGGTCGGTGTTGGTTCTGGGTCGACCCCGAACCGCCAAAGTATGTTCTTAACGGCAGACGGAACCAGCCAGCCCTAGTCGGCGTCTTAGTGCGTCTTAGTAGTTGGCCGGGCCGTCCCCACTTTCCCTTGGGGTGGCCCGAACGTTTCTCTCGGCGCTGCAGCCTTGCTCGGACCCGGACCCGGTATCATCGAAGAAAGCAATTGCCGCGCCGACCGTGCGCGGGGATTGGAAAGTAAAAGTGGGTAACACGATACGAGTCACCTTCGGTGACTTACGGGATTTCATCGAGAGCAATTCGAGCCACGTGCCCGGTGTTCTGGTCGATGCGGTCGCGTCAGAGCTGAACGCCCGGCTCAGTTTGGTGGGCGACCACCCGCCGACGACCGTTCTGAATGCGGCCACGGTCCCAGAGTGGATCGCAATCCGTGTCGAGAATGATCTCGGTCAGGACCTGTACGACAAGATCCTTCGGGAGAATGCCGTCGGCGACGAATAACCTAATAAGGCTTGGCCCCGTCGGTAAGGGATTGCTCGGCGGGGCCAACTTGTCGCGATCGGGCTTGTAAACGGGGCTGTTGTCGTCTTCGGACTTGCGACGGGACTCTGCCGTAGACGCCCGTTTCACCCGCCTTGCCAAGGGATAAAACAACGAACCCTGCGCCAGGCGCAGGGTTCGTGATCTTGAGTGTCAGAGCCTCATATTGTGTCACGGTTGCACATGTCGCACAGTGTAGTCGTGCGGCGAGCGACAGGCAATCACCGGACGGGCACGGCTTACTGACGACTGCTGTGATGCTCCTCGACCTTGACGTGATGCGATTGCAGAATTATACGGTTCAGCCGTGGAAATCGAATGTGCAAGTCATTCGACTAACAAACGGAGCGATGCATGAACGCTGATCCGAACTGGGCCGAGATCGTCACAGCGATCGCAACCGCTGTACTTGCATTCGCTGCGTTACTGGCCCTCGGACAAATCAGCCAGGCGCGACATGCCCGGTACGCGGAGGCTGCAACGGAAGCAGCGCGGCGATGGGATGATATAGCTTTTCGACGTGTGCGTTCGACCGTGGCCAAGTATCGGGCGGAGAGTGGCCCTATCGGACTCAGAGACGAAATGTTAAAGCTGCGCGACGAAGGTACATTAGAGTACTTCGAATTTCTTACCATCTTGGATTATTTCGAGGACCTTCGCATACTTATTAAGAGTCGGGCAATTTCCTTCCGCATCGTGGACGATTCCCTTGGCACCACCGTCGTCCAATACTGGAGCACCTGCAAGCCGTTCGTAATTGAACTCCGCAGGCTGCTTAATGACAACAGGACGTACGAGAACTTCGAGAAGCTCGCTGTCAAGATTTCGAAAAAGCACGGGTATTCAATCCTGTGGCAACCCAGTACAGGCAAACCCGACTCAGTCGGGGCGGTTGTAGATCCTGCCGGGAGCGACAAAACGAAGGACTCTAACGACGCACACGGCTCTAACTAACCGCTGGTCACCTCAGTGCCCTTCAAACGATCCGCGCGCCTCTTACGGCGCTTCTGGGGCTGGCCGTACTCTCCTCGGGACGACCCACACCTGCGCCCGCTCGAAGAAGTGAAGTGCTAACACCAGCGCGCGAACCTCCTCTCCGCGCATGCGCGACCTCGACACGAATCGACTCCGAACTGCGATTGGTGGCAACTCTTCGGCCTGCGGCTCGGAAGCGGGGTTGCCCGCTGCCATGGATGGATCACTACCCGAACGCATATTCGAATGCTACCGCGTTAGTCCCACCCTCGCAGTCCCACCCTCGCGCGCATCTTGACGTGAGGGAACGCAAGTCCGACATAGATTGAGACATCGTACCGTCGACTGTGGATAAAAGTGTCGAACCGGGGATACCTCACTGAAATCACAGTGAAACAAGAGGTTTCAATGATTCATAAGCTTGCGCCGCCAGATTCGATCGGTACCGCGACACCGGCGCTGGGCGACCAGAAGCGCCGCTACTAAAAATCGAGTAGCCATCTACCCTATGCGCCCACCCCAGGCGCTCTGGACACTATGGCCATGCCGGGGACTTCTAGAAGCTGCGCTGTCCGCGGGGGCATACCGCAGCGATGGCCCCGGCTGCCCGACGGATTGTAACGACAAGGTAGAGAAGGGGTTCGGAATGTCCAATCAGAATATTGAGACGACAAAAAGGGGCTACGCCGCGTTCACAGCGGGCGATCTCGAGTCGGCCCTGGGCATTTTCGATGACGCCGCGGAGTGGACGCTCACCGGCGAAAGCGCGATCAGCGGGACCTACCGCGGCAAAGACGAACTCACCGAATTGTTCAGGCAACTAGGGGAGAAATCCACCGCAGTTGAAATCAAGAACATTGTTGCCGACGGCGACGTTGTGGTGGTCCTGACCGAAGTTACGGTCGACGGAGCGCCCTACCAGGAAGCCGACGTTTACACATTCCGCGAGGGCGCCATTGTCAAGGCCCAATCATTCGGCGACACTGCCGCACAAGAACGGATCTTCGGTTCCAAGCGAGTAGTCGCCAGTTAGCCGGCGGAATCCCGCAATCGGTCGACTTGGCCGGCGTAGGTTTAGGCCTACGCCGGCAACGGGAGGTTGCATGTACCAGAAGCGTCCACTGAAGATCGCGATCATCGGCGCCGGGATGTCGGGGCTGTGCATGGCCGTCAAGCTGCAACAGGCGGGCATCGACTCGTACACCATTTTCGAGAAGGCCGATGAAGTCGGTGGTACTTGGCGCGACAACACCTATCCGGGTCTGACCTGTGACGTCCCATCGCGGTACTACTCGTATTCGTTTCGGCCCAACCCGAACTGGTCGCATCTGCTGCCGCCCGGTCCGGAAATCCAGGCATATTTCCGGCAGGTCGCCGACGAACGAGCCATTCGGCCGCACATCCGGTTCGGCACCGACGTCACGTCGGCCCGTTACGACGACGGGCGCTGGTGGTTGACCACCGCCGGGGGCGAAGAATCTTTCGACGTGCTGATCACCGCAACCGGTGTCTTGCGCGTGCCCCGCTACCCTCAGATATCCGGACTGGAGACCTTCGCCGGCCCGGCGTTTCATTCCTCGCGGTGGGATCATTCGATTACGCTGCCCGACAAACGCATTGGGTTGATCGGCACCGGCTCCACCGGCGTGCAGATCACCGCGGAACTCGGCGGGCAAGTCCGCCAACTGACGGTCTTCCAGCGCACCGCGCAGTGGGTCTGCCCAATGCCCAATTTGCGCTACTCACCGCTGACGCGGGCGGCGCTGGGCCGGTGGCCGAAACTCAACGACGTCGGCTACCGCTTCTGGGGCTGGTACACGCGGGTCATGTTCGGGCGCGCGCCGATCCGTCCCGGCTTCCAACGCTGGCTGTTTCAAATTCAGTGCCGATGGAATCTGCGTCTCTCGGTACGTGACCGGCATTTGCGGGCGAAGCTCACACCCCAAGACCAGCCAATGTGCAAACGGCTGATCTTCGCGGGGCATTTCTACCGTTCTGTGCAGAAGCCGGGAGTCGACATCGTGACCGACTCGATCGACCACATCGAACCGCGCGGCGTCGTCACGTCTGATGGTACGTTGCACGAGCTCGATCTGCTGGTCTACGCAACGGGTTTCGACGCCCGCGCCTACGTGCGTCCGCTCGTCGTCATCGGCGAGGGCGGGCTGACCCTCGACGAGGCCTGGGCCGACGGACCCAGGGCCTATCGATCGGTTGCGGTGCCAGGATTTCCCAACCTGTTCATGCTGATGGGTCCGCATTCGCCCATCGGCAACCAATCGTTGGTACCGATCGCCGAGGATCAGGCCGACTACGCGATGTGGTGGGTCAACCAGATCCGCGATGGCCGCGTCGTTGCCGCCGCACCAACCGAAGTGGCCACCAAGGAATACAACGAAGATATGAAACAGGCGATGCCACAGACCATCTGGGTTACCGGATGCAACAGTTGGTACCTTGGCAAAGACGGTCTGCCCGAACTGTTCCCGTGGACACCAGAGCGGCACCGCGAACTGCTGCGGCAGCCGCCCGAGCTCGCCGACTTCGACATCCGCACCGCCTGACCGACCATGTCAAGGACTCAGCGCAAGCAGCAGCCGCACCAGTTCCGCTTGACGGTGGGTGTCGGTTTTGTCGAAGACGTGTTGCAGATGCGTGCGAACGGTGGTCATGGAGACTGATAGCTCTTCGGAGATCTGCTTCAGGTCCGCGCCGCGCGTCACGCGCACCGCCACTTCGGCTTCGGCCTCCGTGAGCTGGTAAAGCCGCCGTAACAGTGCGGCCGTGGGTTCAGGTTCGTCCTCGGGGTCGACGATCAAGACCAGGGCCATTGGCTGCCGGAGTGGCTCATCGGCGTCCCGGCGGTGCGAGGGCAGCACGTGAATGATGTAGGGCCGCCTACCAGAGGGCCGCACGCAGACGAGTGACCGGCTCCCGCGAACGGCGGAGGTTCCGCCGGCCAGGGCCTCGTTTACGGCGCGTTGCAGCCCATGGTCAGCGTGCATATTGGTCGCGACGACACGTCCTGACCGCGTGCAAAGGCCATCCTCGGCGCGGACGATCCGCTCTGCCGCGGCATTCAGGTTGATCACCAGTTGGTCGCGGGCGACAATGATCATTCCGTGCCGGACAACCTCAAGCGCGCCGGCCAGCTCAATTGCACTGTCGGCCAATGCAGCCAGCTTGTCCTGGGTGCGCACCGCCTGCTGCAGGTGCTCGACCAGCCCACTCATCAACTGCACCCGTTCGGGCGTGTCGAAGGACTGTCGCGCTGACGTCACAAGGAAAGTCGTGGGCCGGTCGCTGCCGCCGGTCAACCGGACGAATAGCCCGTCTTCGAATTGGTTGGTGCGCATCCAGTCGGCGTAAAACTCGTCGTTCCGGTTGGGAACCAAAATTTCTGGGCCGGTCCGCACCGCGCCGACCGGTCCTTTCTTTACGGCGGCGACCACATAGTCCAGTCGGTGGTAGTACTTCGCATAACTTTCGAGTGCTGCGACGGGGATGGTCGAATTGCGGAAAGACCAGGAGTCATCGCCCAGCAGAAGGGAGCCGCCTGTTGCGCCGAGCGCGCGATGAATGTCGCGTATCGCCGGCTCCCAGTGTTGCGGAGTGACCGCCGCCGCGTAGATGCCCGATACTAGGCGCGAGAAGTCCTCGACCGTGACCATCGCCTGGTCTCCGAGCCGCCGGTCAGCATTTGCATGTGGGGCTGCCTGGATGGAAGCCTGCCGCGAAAAGACGCTGAATATCCGCCATTTGAATGAGGTATCTGACCTCCCATGGTGGTTGTCTTGCGATGTACTGATTGAGCATGAAGGGATCCGCACATGCTGCATGTATTACCGCGATCCCCCGGGCGACCCGCTGTCGGGGCGCCGCGTCCCGCGGAAAGCTCCCAGAAGCGTTCTCCAACAACGGTCGTCGTTACCGAACAGGAAGTTGTCTTCGGCAGCGCGGCAGTACTGTCGTTGCCGCCGACGGTAACTCGCCGTCGCCGGCTCAATCTAAAGCTGGTTGCTGCGATTGGCCGCATGCTCACCCCGCTGCCCGAGCCACGATTGCAGTACCCGCCGCGTGAACCGAATTACTTCGAGGCCGCGCGGATGTCTCGCGAGATGGACCGCCTATAGAGGCGGGCCAGCCCGGGCCGGCACCACCGCCTCGCAACTTCTCGTATCGCGTCTGTGTTAATCATTCGACTATTCCGCGGCCGCGCCAAGGTGGATAGGGTAATCGCCTACCTCAATCGAGTGACCCGTCAGGACGTCCCGGTCCGGTCGGCATACGATTTGCGCTTCGTGACGTCGACGTCCGAGCTGAAGACACGCTCGGTGCCCAGCGCACGGCCGAGTGCCTCGGATACCCGCTGCGGCACGAATCGCTGAGACTGCAGCACGACGGCCATCGACCGCGGAACCACCACGCGGCGTTTTGGTTTGCCGATCAGCCCCGCGACCGCGTTGGCAACCTCCTCGGGCTCGGCGTTCCTGAGTCCCTTGGCGTGCCCGATGCCGGCGATCATCTCGGTGTTGGTCAACGTCGGCAGAACCGCCGAGAAATGAACGCCGCTACCACGGTTCTCCATGCGGACCGTGTCGGTGAATCCGAGCACCGCGTGCTTGGTCGCGCAATAGGTCGCGATGCCCGCCGTCGGCAGCAAGCCACCCACCGAAGCGATGTTGATGATGTGACCGTGGCCGCGGGGCACCATGCGTTCGGCGGCCAGCTTGGTGCCCAGGATCACCCCGTAGACGTTCACATCGAGCAGCCGCTTGGTGACGGCGTCGGCCTCGTCGACCGCGTTGCCCACCGCGATGACCCCGGCGTTATTGACCAACACGTCGATAGGACCGAGCTGATCTTCCACGGTGTCGAGAAAATTGCTGAAAGAACGGCGTTGCGTCACGTCCAATCTGCCGTGAATCTCGAGGCCCAACCGGCTGGCGGCCTCCTTGGCGGCGGGTTTGTCGACGTCGCCGATGGCGACCTTGGCGCCGAGGCCGTGCAGTACGCCGGCGGTAGCCAAGCCGATCCCGCGAGCCCCGCCGGTGATGACAACGATCCTTCCCGCGACAGACATAGGTCGCATCCTGTCATGCTCACCGTGCGCCGACACCCGAGTCGTGCTGCGGTAGGAATGACGGGTGTCCGATCCGACCGTGCTGTTGCTCTCGACGTCCGACACCGACCTGATCACCGCCCGTGCCAGCGGGGCGAACTATCGGTGGGCCAACCCCGCGCGACTGCTGCCCGATGAATTACCGGAGTTGCTCGACGGCGCCGACATCGCCGTGGTCCGCATCCTTGGCGGCTACCGCGCCTGGCAGGACGGCATCGACACCGTGCTGGCCAGCGGCGTCCCCGCCGTCGTGGTCAGCGGCGAGCAGGCACCGGATGCCGATCTGACCGAGCGGTCCACCGCACCGGCTGGAATCGCCTTGCAAGCGCATCTCTACCTGGCCCAGGGTGGGATGGCCAACCTGCGCCAACTGCACGCCTTTTTGTCCGACACGCTGTTGATGACCGGCTTCGGATTCAACCCGCCGGCGAGCACGCCGACCTGGGGCTTACTGGAACGCGCGCAGGCAGAAACCGAGGGCCCGACCATTGCGGTGCTGTACTACCGCGCGCAGCAGCTCGCCGGCAACACCGCGTATGTCGAAGCGCTGTGCGGAGCCATCGAGGCCGCCGGTGGACAGGCGCTGCCGGTCTACTGCGCGTCGCTGCGCACCGCCGAACCCGACATGCTGCAAATCCTCGGTAGGGCCGACGCAATGGTGGTCACCGTGCTGGCTGCCGGGGGAGCCACACCCGCGAAGGCGGCCGCCGGCGGGATGGATGACAGCTGGAACGTCGAACACCTCGCCGCGCTGGACGTCCCGATCCTGCAGGGTCTGTGCCTGACCAGTTCCCGCCAGCAGTGGCACGACAACGACGACGGGCTCAGCCCACTGGATGTGGCCAGCCAGATCGCCGTCCCCGAGTTCGACGGGCGCATCATCACGGTCCCGTTCTCGTTCAAGGAGATCGACGACGAAGGCCTGATCTCTTATGTCGCCGACCCTGAACGTTGCGCGCGGGTGGCCGGCCTGGCAGTCCGCCACGCACGGCTGCGGCACCTGCCGCCCAGCGAAAAGCGGGTGGCCGTCGTGTTCTCCGCCTACCCGACCAAACATGCCCGCATCGGCAACGCGGTCGGACTGGACACACCGGCCAGCGCCGTGAAGTTGTTACAGGCCATGCGCGAGCATGGGTATCACATCGGCGAGCTGCCCGGCGTCGATGCGCAAGACGGTGACGCGCTGGTGCATGCGCTGATCGAACGCGGCGGTCAGGACCCCGATTGGCTCACCGAGGGCCAGCTGGCGGGTAACCCGATCCGGGTGTCTGCCAACGACTACCGCGCCTGGTTCGCGACTCTGCCCGCCGACTTCACCGATGCGGTGCAAAAGCATTGGGGGCCACCGCCGGGTGAGATGTTCGTCGACCGGGCTAACGACCCGGACGGCGAAATCGTCATCGCCGCAATGCAAGCCGGCAACGTCGTGCTGATGGTGCAGCCGCCGCGCGGATTCGGCGAGAACCCGGTGGCGATCTACCATGACCCCGACCTGCCGCCCAGCCACCACTATCTGGCCGCCTATCGCTGGCTCAACACTGGGTTCGGCGCCGACGCCGTCGTGCATTTGGGCAAGCACGGCAACCTGGAGTGGCTGCCGGGCAAGACATTGGGGATGTCGGCCGGCTGTGCATCCGATGCCGCTTTGGGCGATCTGCCGCTCGTGTACCCGTTTCTGGTGAACGACCCGGGTGAGGGCACCCAGGCCAAGCGCCGGGCGCACGCCGTGCTTATCGACCACCTGATCCCGCCGATGGCCCGCGCCGAAACCTACGGCGACATCGCCCGGTTGGAGCAGTTGCTCGACGAGCACGCCACCATCGCCGCGCTGGATCCCGGCAAGCTGCCCGCGATCCGTCAGCAGATCTGGACGCTGATCCGCGCGGCCAGGATGGACCACGACTTGGGGTTGGCCGAGCGCCCCGAAGATGACTCGTTCGACGACATGTTGCTGCATGTCGACGGTTGGCTCTGCGAGATCAAAGACGTCCAAATCCGCGACGGGTTGCACATTCTCGGCCAACCACCGCAGGGCGAGTCCGAACTCGACCTGGTGCTGGCGATCCTGCGGGCCCGCCAGCTGTTCGGCGGTGAGCACTCGGTGCCCGGGCTGCGCCAGGCGCTGGGCCTCGCCGAGGACGGCACCGACGAGCGGTTGTCCGTGGACGAAGTCGAAGCGCAAGCTCGGCAGCTGGTCCAAGCGCTGCAGGACACCGGGTGGGACCACGACGCCGTGCAGCACCTCACCGACGACGCCGACGTCGCGGCAGTGTTGCGATTCGCCGCCACCGAGGTGGTTCCGCGACTGGCCGAGACCGGGGCCGAGATCGGCCAGGTGTTGAAGGCGCTCGACGGCCGGTTCATCCCGGCCGGGCCGTCGGGTTCGCCGCTGCGCGGGCTGGTCAACGTGCTGCCCACCGGTCGCAACTTCTACTCGGTTGATCCCAAAGCGGTGCCGTCGCGGTTGGCCTGGGAAACCGGTGTGGCCATGGCGGATTCGCTGCTCGCGCGCTATCGCGACGACCACGGGCAGTGGCCGCGGTCGGTCGGCCTGTCGGTGTGGGGCACCTCGGCGATGCGCACGGCCGGCGACGATATCGCCGAAGTGCTTGCGCTGCTGGGGGTTCGGCCGGTCTGGGACGACGCGTCACGGCGAGTCGTCGGACTCACGGCGATCCCGCTGGCCGAGCTGGGACGGCCGCGGATCGACGTGACGGTGCGGATCTCCGGGTTCTTCCGGGACGCCTTCCCGCATGTGGTGACGATGCTCGACGATGCGGTGCGCTTGGTTGCCGACCTCGATGAGCCCGACGACGAGAACTACGTGCGCGCACACGCCCAGGCCGACTTGGCGCAGCACGGTGACCAACGCCGGGCCACGACACGCATCTTTGGATCGAAACCGGGGACCTATGGTGCCGGCCTGCTGCAGCTGATCGACAGCCGCAACTGGCGTGACGACGCCGACCTGGCGCAGGTGTACACCGCATGGGGCGGATTCGCCTATGGCCGCGAGTTGGATGGCCGCGCCGCCACCGACGACATGAACCGGGCCTACCGGCGGATCACCGTGGCCGCCAAGAACACCGACACCCGCGAGCACGACATCGCCGATTCCGACGACTATTTCCAGTATCACGGCGGCATGGTGGCCACCGTGCGGGCGCTGACCGGTCAGGCACCGGCCGCCTACATCGGCGACAACACCCGACCCGACGCGGTTCGCACCCGCACTCTTTCGGAGGAAACCACCCGGGTGTTCCGCGCCCGCGTCGTCAACCCGCGCTGGATGACCGCGATGCGACGGCACGGCTACAAGGGCGCCTTCGAGATGGCGGCGACCGTCGACTACCTGTTCGGCTATGACGCCACCGCGGGCGTAATGGCCGACTGGATGTACGAGCAGCTCACCGACGCCTACGTGCTGGACAGCCAGAACCGCAAATTCATGGCCGAGTCCAACCCGTGGGCGCTGCACGGAATGGCCGAACGACTGCTGGAGGCGGTCAGCCGCGGAATGTGGGCGGACCCGCAGCCCGACACCCTCGACAGCCTGCGCCAGGTGCTGCTGGAAACCGAAGGCGACCTGGAGGGCTGACCCAACCTCCCGCGCGAGCGTGCGTGCGCCCGGCCGACACGCCGGGCCGTAAACCGTTTCTGCGCACACTTGCGGCAGAAGGCGCCGGACGCGCCGGTAGGTTCGAGGCCATGGCCCTCACCTTTGCCGACCTTGCCAACTCGAAGTACGTCTTGTTGACCACCTTCACCAAGGACGGCCGGCCCAAGCCGACCCCGGTCTGGGCTGCCCCGGACGGCGACCGCCTGCTGGTCATCAGCCAAGAGGCGTCGTGGAAGGTCAAACGGATCCGCACCACGCCGCGGGTGACGCTGGCGATCTGCGATATGCGCGGCCGCCCGAAAAGCGAGGCCATCGACGCGACAGCAACCATTCTCGAGAAGACCTACAACGGCGCCGTCTACGAGGCGATCGGCAAGCGGTACGGACTGGTCGGGGCGGTGTTCAACTTCTTCAGCAAAATGCGCGGCGGCATGGAGAACAACGTCGGTCTCGAGCTGAGAGCAGCCAGCTAACGCTGTTATCCGGACGCGTCTGTTTGAAGGTGTTCGCCGAAGAAGGCGAAGACACGGGCCCAGGCGTCTTCGGTGGCCGCCTCGTTGTAGCCGAATCCGGTGATACGCAGCAACGGCTGGGCGGGAAGTTTGTTCGCGAAGCTGTGGCCCGCCCGCGGATACACCTTGACGTCGTTGGTGACGGCTTTCCGCTCAAGCACGCGTTGCAGTCTTTTGGGTGCGCCGACGCCCAGCGGATCGCGCGCGCCGAAGCTGGCCACGATCGGGCACGCCCCGTCCAACGTTTCGCTGAGATTGCGCGGCAGCGGCGTGCCATAGAACGGCGCAGAGGCGCCAAAGCCCTTGGGCGACATCACTAATGCAAACTGCCCACCCATGCAGAAGCCGGCAATACCGACCCGGCCTGAGCATTGCGGCAAGGACTGCAGATGATCACGGGCGGCCAGGACGTCGTCGAGCGAACGGCCCCGCTTGGTCAACAGTTCCCGCATGACGCGGGTGATGCAGCGCGCCCGGCCACCGCGAGCGAACAGATTCGGCGTCAGCGCGATGTATCCGGCTGCGGCGATGTGCGCTGAAATCAATTCCTTATCGGGTCCGTAGCCAATCGCGTCGTGGACCACCACAACGCCGGGAAACGGGGCCTGCCCGTCGGGAATGTCCAGCAGCGCATCGATCGGCCCGGCAGGGGTGTCCATCTGGATGGTCGTCACATCAAGCATCTAACCGCGCACCGCACGCCGACGGAACTCCCGCGCCGGACGGAAACGTTGGCATGACATGGTGTCGCGACTGTTTCTGGTCTATGCCGTCGTCGAGCTTGCGGTGGTGGTGGCGTTGGCGTCCACGATCGGGCTCGGCTGGACGCTGCTGGTGCTGTTGGGCACCTTCGTCATCGGCACGGCATTGGCCGGTAGGCAGGTCAAGCGCCAACTCACCCGGTTGCGGTCCGCACCGGGCGAGGCCGTCACCGACAGCGCAGTGATTGCCCTGGGCACGATGCTGGTCGTGGTGCCGGGCCTGGTCACCACCGCGGCGGGGGTGCTGCTGCTACTGCCGCCGACGCGGGCCGCCGCCCGGCCGCTCTTGACCGCGATGGCAGCCCGCCGCGTCGGCCGGCCGCTGATCACCGTCACCACGCTCGGGGGCGAACGACTGGCAGCCGACCGGAGCTCCCGCGACGACGTGATCGACGGTGAGGTCATCGACGTCACCGACGTGCAGCCGCCCGCCTTCCCGTCCCGCCCCGACTGACCGCCCCATAGGTTTGCAGTGTGACGACGCTGCTGTTCAACGGGCGCATCCACAGCCCGAGTCATCCCGATGCCACGGCGCTGGCGGTTCGCGACGGCATCGTCGCCTGGTTGGGCAGCGACGACGTCGGCCGCGACCAGTTCGCCGATGCTGACGTCGTCGATCTCGACGGCGCCTTCGTCGCCCCGGCGTTCGTAGACAGCCACATCCACCTCACCGCCACCGGACTGATGCTCAGCGGACTGGACCTGCGCGCGGCCACCTCACGGCAGCACTGCCTGCAGCTCATCGCCGACCATGCCGCCGCCCGCCCCGATCACATGTTGTGGGGCGACGGCTGGGACGAATCCACCTGGCCCGATAGCACCCCGCCGACCACGGCCGACCTCGATGAGCTGCTCGGCGACCGGCCTGCCTACCTGGCCCGGGTCGACGTGCACTCGGCGCTGGCTTCGACCGCCCTGCGCCGCCAGGTCCCCGATCTGCGAGAGGCAGCCGGATTCGCCGAACAGCTGCCGCTGTCGGGCGAGGCTCACAACCTGGCCCGCGCCGTGGCCCGTGACCAGCTGGCCGGCACCCAGCGGGCCGAGGCTCGCGCCGCGGCCCTGGATGCCGCCGCCGCAGCCGGCATCGTCGCAGTACACGAATGTGCCGGTCCCGACATCGGTGGTCTGGCCGACTGGCAGGAACTGCGCGCCACCGAGCACGGTGTCGACGTGATCGGCTACTGGGGTGAGGCCGTGACCAGTGCCACGCGGGCCCGCGAACTGCTGGCCGAGACCGGCGCCCATGGCCTGGCCGGCGACTTGTTCATCGACGGCTCGGTGGGCTCGCGCACTGCCTGGCTGCACCGGCCCTATACCGACGCCCCGCACAGCGTCGGCGACTGCCATCTCGAGCCGGACGCCGTCGCCGCGCACGTCCGCGCCTGCACCCAGGCAGGCGTGACGGCGGGTTTTCATGTCATCGGCGACGCCGCCGTGGCAACAGCGGTCGACGCCTTCGAGCAGGTGGTCGACGAGGTCGGCGTCGTCGCCGTCGCACGGTGCGGGCACCGGCTGGAGCATCTGGAGATGGTGACCGCCGACCAGGCGGCCAAACTGGGCGCCTGGGGCGTGATCGCGAGCATGCAGCCCAACTTCGACGCGCTGTGGGGCGGCGACGAGGGCATGTACGCTCGTCGGCTCGGTGCCGGCCGAGGTAGACAGCTCAATCAATTCGCGCTGTTAGCATCCCAAGGCGTGCCCCTGGCGTTTGGATCCGACGCACCGGTAACGGGCCTCGATCCGTGGGCAACCGTGCGCGCGGCCGCCCAGCATCACAACCCGCACAGCGCGGTGTCCATCCGTGCCGCGTTCGCCGCCGCCACCCGCGGTGGTTGGCGAGCCGCCGGAGTGCGCGACGGGCTGACCGGGACCTTGACACCGGGCGCGCCCGCCTCCTACGCCGTCTGGGACGTCGGCGAACTCGAGGTCACCGCGCCACCGAACGCCGTCCGGCGGTGGTCGACCGATCCGAGGTCCCGGGTGCCCGCCTTGCCGCGACTGAGCCACACCGAGGCGTTGCCGCGCTGCCGGCAAACCGTGCATCGGGGCGCGGTCATTTATGGCTAGGGGAAAGCGGCGCCGCCATGACACCACCGAAATCATCCCGGCGATCGGTGACGACTACGACGACGACCCCGGCGACGCCGGCGAGACCACGGTCGCTGAGGCGGAGGATCCCGAACCGTCGAACCGGGCCAGCCGTGTCAATGCGGTATTGCAGCAACGCCTCCCGGCGTTGAGCATCGCGGCGCGGACGCGATTGGCCGGCGCGGGTTCGGCGCTGCTGGCCCGGCTGCCCGGCGTCGGCCGTGCGCTCAAGCCCCGGCTCACCAGGCTGGCCGCCACGATCGCCGCCGCTCTGCTGCTCTATGCCAGCTTTCCGCCGATCGATTGGTGGTGGGGCGCGGTCGTCGCATTTGCGCTGCTGGCCTGGGTACTGACACGGCCCGCGACCACACCGGTGGGCGGATTCGGTTACGGGTTTCTGTTCGGGCTGACGTTCTACCTGCCGCTGCTGCCATGGATCAGCACGCTCGTGGGCGTGACGCCGTGGATAGCGCTGGCGACGGTGTCCGCCCTGTTTCCGGGCCTCTTCGGCTTGCTGGCCGTTGTGGTGCGTGATTTGCCCGGGTGGCCGATCTGGTTCGCGACGGTGTGGGCAGCGCACGAGTGGCTGAAATCGACCGTCCCGTTCGGCGGATTTCCCTTCGGTGTGGTCGCCTTCGGTCAGACCGAGGGGCCATTCCTGCCGTTGGTCCGACTCGGGGGGCCTCCGCTGCTGTCGCTGGCGATCGTGCTGATCGGTTGCAGCTTGACCGCGATCGTCCGGGAAATCGCGTTGTGGTGGCAAAGCACCAGGGAGGGCGGCCCGGAAGCCAGGGCCGTCGAAAGACCGCCGGCGGTGGTGCTGCCGGCGGTCTGCATCTGCCTGGTGTTCTTCGCCACCGTCGTCATCTGGCCGCAAGTCCGGCACTCCGGAACCGGGTCGGGCAACGAGCCCGCCGTGACGGTCGCGGCGGTGCAGGGCAATGTGCCCAGACTCGGCCTCGACTTCAACGCGCAACGCCGGGCGGTGCTCGACAACCACGTCCGGGAGACCCTGCTGCTGGCCGGCGACGTACGCGCCGGTCGCGCGCCGCAGCCACAATTCGTCATCTGGCCCGAGAATGCGTCGGACATCGATCCGCTGGCTAATCCCGACGCCGCGCAGCAAATCACAGTGGCAGCGGACGCGATCGGGGTGCCGATCCTGGTCGGCACCGTGCTCGATGTCCCGAATCGGCCGCCGGGTGATTCGGCGTACACCAACACCGTGATCGTCTGGAATCCGGCCACTGGACCCGCCGAACGCCACGACAAACAGATCGTCCAGCCGTTCGGTGAGTACCTGCCCTGGCCGTGGCTGTTCCGGCATCTGTCGGGATACGCCGCGTGGGCCGGCAACATGGTGGCGGGCCACAGCACCGGAGTCGTACACGCCGCCGGCATTCCGGTCGGGGTGGCCACCTGCTGGGAAGTGATCTTCGACCGCGCCACCCGTGAATCAGTACGCAACGGAGCGCAGCTACTGGCGATCCCCAGCAACAACGCCACGTTCAACCAGGCCATGAGCGAGCAGCAGCTGGCGTTCAACAAGGTGCGCGCGGTGGAACATGACCGCTACGTCGTCGTCGCGGGCACCGTCGGGATCAGCGCCGTTATCGCTCCGGATGGCCGCGAACTGGCCCGAACCGACTTTTTCGAGCCCGCCTACCTCGACACCCAGGTGCGCCTCAAGACGGCGCTGACTCCGGCCACCCGCTGGGAGCCGATCGTCCAGTGGATCCTGGTGCTGGCAGGCGTCGGGGCGGTTCTGGGCGCAATACTGCAGAATGGATGGTTCCCGCGTCCGGGTCGTCGACGATTCCGGCCGGCGAAGTCGGACGTTCCTACGGAAGACGCCGTCGACAGTCCGTCCGACCACCGCGACGAGGATCCGCTCGAAGACGACGACCCGCTCGACCAGGGCGGCCGACATTCCGCCCGGTGAGGGCCAGACAGAGGAGCTATATGACGGGCGACCGTCCCACCCAGCACACGCTGGTGATCATTCCCACGTTCAACGAGCGGGAGAACCTTCCGCTCATCCTGCAGCGCCTGCACCAAGCACGTCCCGATGCCCACGTACTTGTCGTCGACGACAGCAGTCCCGACGGCACCGGAGAGCTTGCGGACGAGCTGGCGTCAGCCGACTCCGAGCGGATACACGTGATGCACCGCACCGCCAAGGACGGGCTGGGCGCCGCCTACCTGGCAGGTTTCGCCTGGGGTCTAAGCCGCGGCTACTCGACACTGGTCGAGATGGACGCCGACGGCAGCCACGCGCCCGAGCAGCTGCACCGGCTGCTGGAGGCCGTGGACGCCGGAGCCGATCTGGCCATCGGTTCGCGCTACGTCGACGGCGGAACCGTCCGCAACTGGCCGTGGCGGCGCATCGTGCTGTCCAAGGTGGCCAACACCTATTCGCGGCTGCTGCTCGGGATCGGCGTTCACGACATCACCGCCGGCTACCGCGCCTACCGGCGCGAGGTGCTGGAGAAAATCGACTTGAACGCCGTCGACTCCAAGGGCTACTGCTTCCAGATCGATCTGACGTGGCGCACGGTCCGCAACGGCTTCTCCGTCGTCGAAGTGCCCATCACCTTCACCGAGCGTGAACTGGGCGTGTCGAAGATGAGCGGATCCAACATCCGTGAAGCGCTGGTCAAGGTTGCCCAGTGGGGGATCAGCGGCCGGCTCAACCGACCGCCAGCGGGCGTGTCCCAGATGCAACACGGATGATTCCCGGGTCTGCGCACCGTCGCGCCGGCGCGCAGCAGGCAATCAACTGCCGCGACGGCGCGTCTTGATCAAATCGAGGCGCTCCTTGAGCAACTCCTCGAGTTCCTCCACCGAACGGCGCTCCAGCAGCATGTCCCAGTGAGTGCGAGGCGGCTTGACCTTCTTGGGCTCGGGCAGATCACCCTCGATCAGGGTGCCTTCCATACCGTTGCGGCACAGCCAGGTGCCGGGAATCTCCGCGTCGTCGGCGAACGGGACGTCGAACTCTTCACCGTTTTCGGTGCGGTACCGCGCAACCCGCCGCGGCGCCAGGTCGTGGTTGCGGTCGGTCTCGTAGCTCACGGCTCCGAGGCGACTACCCCTCAGGACACGATCAGCCATGGACCCACTCCTTAAATCTCTGCGCTAAATCTCTTCGGGCTGAGAACGCTACGACGGACTATGTAGTTCCCAGGTGCGATTGCCCATCATCGACGGGCGATCGCGACGCGACCTTCCATGATACCGGGAGGGCAACGTCGGCCGGGCTAAAGTCGGGCGCGTGACCCGTCGTACGCGACCGCAACCGTGCCGCTGGTGTGGTCGTGACGTCACCGACACCGGGATGGGACGACGCAGGCAGTACTGTCGCCAGTCCTGTCGACAACGCGCCTACGAGCAGCGGGCCTCGATAAATGGCGGGCCGGGCTCGGCGTTGCCGCCCGATTCCGTGGTGTTGTCCGCGGACGAGGCCGCCGACCTGTCCGACCGCGTCTACCAGGTGCGATGCGCAGCGGAAGACGTCGCGACAGCGCTCGACGAAGGAGCCGGCGCTACCGAGTTGCGCGGACTCTGCGACACGTTGATGCGAGCCGCCAGGGCAGCCGACGGCTGGCGCTGACCGCGATAGTCCGAGACCAACCGCAGAACAGGTACAGTCGCGCCATGGATCGCTGGGCTAGGCCGGAATAGGGGAGGACCGAGCCCGCGGAACTGTCGTGACGTGGCTCGTCACGTCAGAGGTCGCGTCCCGCGTTCGGCGGCGACCGGCGTTAAGCGAGAGGTAAACAATATGGTTGACCAACTCCAGCATGCGACCGAGGCGCTGCGCAAAGCGCTGGTCCAGGTGGAGCGGCTGAAGCGCAAGAACCGCGCACTGCTGGAACGGTCCGGCGAACCGATCGCGATCGTCGGGATGTCCTGCCGCTTTCCCGGCGGAGTGGATTCCCCCGAGGGGCTATGGGACATGGTGGCCGACGGCCGCGACGTGATGTCCGAGTTTCCCACCGACCGCGGCTGGGATCTGGCCGGTCTGTTCGATCCCGATCCCGATGCGCCGCACAAGTCCTACGCCCGAGCCGGGGGATTCGTCGACGGTGTCGCGGGTTTCGACGCCGGCTTCTTCGGAGTGTCGCCCAGTGAGGCGCTGGCGACCGACCCCCAGCATCGAATGCTGCTGGAGTTGTCGTGGGAGGCGTTGGAGCGGGCCGGGATTGACCCGACCGGGCTGCGGGGCAGCGCCACCGGTGTGTTCGCCGGGATCATCGTGCAGGGCTACGGCATGCTCGCCGAAGAGATCGAGGGCTACCGGCTGACCGGCATGACATCCAGTGTCGCCACCGGGCGGGTGGCTTATGTGCTGGGGCTGGAAGGGCCGGCGGTGTCGGTGGATACCGCGTGCTCGTCATCGTTGGTGGCGTTGCACATGGCGGTGCAGTCGCTGCGCTCGGGGGAGTGCGACCTGGCGCTGGCCGGCGGAGCGACGGTCAACGCAACGCCGACGGTGTTCGTCGAGTTCTCCCGGCATCGGGGTCTGTCGCCCGATGGCCGCTGCAAGCCGTACGCGGGCGCCGCCGACGGAGTCGGCTGGTCCGAGGGTGGCGGCATGTTGGTGGTGGAGCGGCTCTCGGATGCGGTGCGGTTGGGGCATCCGGTGTTGGCGGTGGTGCGGGGTTCGGCGGTCAACCAGGACGGTGCTTCTAATGGGTTGACGGCGCCCAATGGTCCGTCGCAGCAGCGGGTGGTGCGTGCGGCGTTGGCTAATGCCGGGTTGAGTGCGGCTGAGGTGGATGTGGTGGAGGGCCATGGCACCGGTACCACGTTGGGTGATCCGATTGAGGCGCAGGCGCTTTTGGCGACTTATGGTCAGGATCGCAGTGAGCCGTTGTGGTTGGGGTCGATCAAGTCGAATATGGGTCATACTCAGGCGGCGGCCGGGGTGGCGGGTGTGATCAAGATGGTGCAGGCGATGCGTCATCAGGTGTTGCCGGCGACGTTGCATGTGGATGCGCCGAGTCCGCATGTGGATTGGTCGGCGGGTGCGGTGGAGTTGTTGGCCCAAGCGCGCCCGTGGCCGGGTGATGGGAGGGTGCGTCGTGCCGGGGTCTCGTCGTTTGGGATTTCGGGGACGAATGCGCATGTGATTGTGGAGGCGGCTCCGGTGGTGGAGGCGTCGGAGCAGCAGCCGCGGTCGACGCCGGCGGTGGTGCCGTGGGTGATCTCGGCCAAAAGCGCTGTGGCGCTGGAGAACCAGGCCGCAAGGCTGGCGGGATACGTTGAGGACCGCGGTGAGCTGGACGCGGTTGATGTGGGGTGGTCGCTGGCGGGGCGGTCGAGTTTTGAGCATCGGGCGGTGGTCATCGGGTCTGATCGTGACCAGTTGTTGGGCGGGCTGGGCGAGTTGGTCGATGGCCTGCCGGGTGGCGGTGTGGTGTCGGGGCGGGCGACCCCGGCGGGCAAGACCGTGTTCGTCTTCCCCGGCCAAGGCTCCCAATGGCTCGGTATGGGAATCGAGTTACTGGACACCGCACCGGTTTTCGCTCAACACATACACGCTTGCTCAGAGGCCTTTGCCGAGTTCGTCGACTGGTCACTGATCGACGTCCTGCGCGGTGCACCGGACGCCCCCGGGCTGGACCGCGTCGACGTCGTCCAGCCGGCCCTGTTCGCGGTCATGGTGTCGCTGGCAGAGCTGTGGCGATCCATCGGCGTTCGGCCCGATGCGGTGATCGGCCATTCCCAGGGTGAAATCGCCGCCGCCTACGTCGCGGGCGCGTTGTCGCTACGCGACGCCGCACGGGTAGTGACGCTGCGCAGCAAGGCGTTACTGGCACTGTCCGGCCGCGGCGGCATGGTATCGCTGGCATGCGACATCGAGCACGCGCGAGAGTTGCTGTCGCCCTTCGACAGTCGGATCGGCATCGCGGCCATCAACGGCCGAACCGCTGTCGTCGTTTCCGGTGACGCAGAGGCACTGGACGAGCTCATTGCCCACTGCACCGAGCGGGAGCTGCGGGCACGTCGCATCGACGTCGACTACGCGTCGCATTCCGTCGACGTCGAAGCGATCCGTGACGAGTTGGCCGAGGTCTTGGCCGGCATCGAACCGCAGTCGTCGCGCACCGCGTTCTTCTCCACGGTCACCGGCAGCCTTTACGATACCGCCGGCTTGGACGCCGACTACTGGTACCGAAACATCCGGCAGACTGTCGAATTCGACCAGGCAGTACGCAGTGCGTGCCAACAGGGCTACCGAACTTTCATCGAATCAAGCCCGCATCCGGCGTTGATTGCCGGCATCGAAGACACCGTGACCGATCACGGTGCCGCCGAACCGATCGTCCTGCCCACCCTCGGCCGTGAGGAAGGCGGGTTGAGGCGGTTCCTGGCCTCGGCCGCGCAGGCGTTCGTATCGGGTGTCGGAGTGGACTGGCGCGAGCTGTTGCCGGGCGGTGAATTCGTCGAGTTGCCGACGTATGCCTTTGAGCGACGCCGGTTTTGGCTCTCCGGTGACGGCGCCGCAGTCGATGCCGCCGGGTTGGGGCTGGGATCCAGCGAGCATCCGCTGCTGGGTGCGGTGGTTGAACTGCCGGACTCCGGTGGGGTGGTGCTGACCGGCCGGCTGACGCCGGCATCGCAGTCCTGGCTCGTCGACCATGCGGTATCCGGGTTGGTGGTGTTCCCCGGCGCCGGATTTGTCGAGCTTGCCATCCGCGCCGGCGACGAGGCCGGCTGTTCGGTTGTCGACGAATTGACGTTGCAGGCACCGCTGATGCTGCCGGCGTCGGGCTCGGTGGCGGTCCAGGTTGTTGTGGGAGCCGCCGAGCAGGCCGGCCAGCGCAATGTGTCGGTGTTTTCCAGGGCGACCGCGGATTCGGACTGGGTGTGTCACGCCGAGGGTGTTCTGAGTGCGGAATCGACTCAACCGGCAGCGGACTTGTCGGTATGGCCCCCGGCAGGGGCTACCGCGGTGGACGTCGGCGACGGCTACCAGCGGCTGGCGGCTCACGGCTATGGATACGGTCCGGCGTTTCGCGGGCTGACTGCGATGTGGCGCCGCGGCGACGAGATCTTCGCCGAAGTAACGGTGCCGGAAGCCGCCGGAGGCGTCACCGGGTTCGGTGTTCATCCGGTGCTGCTGGACGGCGCGCTGCACGGGGCGGCGATGGCCGCCGATGCCGAGGACGTGGCGTTGCCGTTCTCCTGGCAGGGCGTCTCGCTGCACGCTGCGGGCGCTTCGTCGGTGCGGGCCCGGATCGCCCCAACGGGCCCGTCGGCGGTGTCGGTCGAACTCGCTGATGGGCTGGGCCTGCCCGTGTTGTCGGTGGCTTCGATGGCGGTCCGTCCAGTCTCGCAGCAGCAGTTGACGGCGGCCGCGTCGAGTTCGGCAGCGGATCGACTCTTTGAGGTGGCGTGGTCGCCGGCCTCGCCGGGCACCGGAGCTGTTCCCTCGCATGAGGTGTTCGAATTCCGTTCCGTCGGCGACGATCCCGTCGCGGAAGTCTACGAGCGCACGCACGCGGCGTTGGGCGCAGTGCAGTCCTGGCTTGCCGACCACGACTCGGGTGTGTTGGTCGTCGTCACCGGCGGTGCGATGGCGCTACCCGGAAAGGACGTCACCGATCTGGCCGGCGCTGCGGTGTGGGGGCTGGTGCGGTCGGCGCAAACCGAGCACCCGGGCCGATTGGTCTTGGCCGACGTCGATACCCCCGTCGGGGAAGCCGACGTGGCCGCGATTCTTGAGACCGGCGAACCGCAGGTGCTGGTGCGCGACGGGGCGGCCTACACCGCCCGGGTGCACGCCAGCCGGTCCGTCGACGGCTTGTTGACCCTGCCGGATGGAGTTCGGCCGTGGCGGCTGGGTCTTTCGGCTGCCGGCACGTTCGAGAATTTGCAGCTCGAACCGGTGCCCAACGCAGATGCGCCACTGGAACCCGGCCAGGTCCGGGTTGCCATTCGCGCCATCGCCACCAACTTCCGCGACGTGATGATCACTCTGGGCATGTTCACCCACGACGCACTACTGGGTGGCGAAGCCGCCGGTGTGGTGGTCGAAACCGGGCCGGGAGTAACCGAATTCAACGTCGGCGATGCCGTGATGGGGTTCTTCCCGGACAGCAGCGGAACCCTGGTCGCCGGCGATGTCCGGCTGCTGCTGCCCATGCCCACGGACTGGTCATACGCCGAAGCTGCCGGTGTCTCAGCAGTTTTCACGACCGCCTACTACGCCTTCCTGTACCTGGCCGATGTGCAGCCAGGGCAGCGAGTGTTGGTGCACGCCGCCACGGGCGGGGTGGGGATGGCCGCCGTCCAACTGGCACGGCATCTGGGCTTGGAAGTATTTGCCACCGCCAGCCGCGGCAAGTGGGACACGTTGCGGTCCATGGGCTTTGACGAAGACCACATCGCCGATTCGCGCACTTTGCAATTCGAAAACAAGTTCCGGGCGGTCACCGACGGCCGCGGGATGGATGTCGTACTGGATTCGCTGGCCGGCGAGTTCGTCGACGCCTCACTGCGGCTGGTGACTCCGGGCGGGGTTTTCCTGGAGATGGGCAAGACCGACATCCGTGACCCGGGCGTGGTCGCCGACAATCATCCCGGCGTGCGCTACCGCGCCTTCGACCTCTTCGAACCCGGCCGGGTACGCATGCACGAATACATGCTCGAACTGGCAAAGCTGTTCGATGCCGGCGTGCTGAATCCGTTGCCGGTGACCACCTTCGACATCCGGCGGGCACCGGCGGCGCTGCGCTATCTGAGTCAGGCCCGCCACACCGGCAAGGTCGTGCTGACGATGCCCGATGCCTGGACGTCTGGCACGGTGATGATCACCGGTGGCACCGGAATGGCCGGGTCGACGCTGGCCCGGCATGTGGTGACGCAACACGGGGTGCGCCATCTGGTGCTGCTCAGCCGGCGGGGCATCGAAGCCCCGGACGCCGCCGAGTTGGCCGGTGAATTGACCGCCGCCGGCGCCGAGGTCCAGGTGGTGGCCTGCGACGCGGCCGATCGCGCCGCGTTGGCCAAAGTGATTTCCGACATCCCGCGACAGCACCCACTTTCGGCCGTGATTCACGCGGCGGGAGTCCTCGACGACGCGGTGGTGACGTCGCTGACGCCGGACCGCATCGATGCGGTATTGCGTGCCAAGGTGGACGCCGCCTGGAATCTGCATGAGCTGACCCGAGACCTGAATCTCTCAGTGTTTGTGATGTTCTCGTCGATGGCCGGTCTGGTCGGCTCGTCGGGCCAGGCCAACTACGCGGCGGCCAACTCGTTCCTGGATGCGCTGGCAGCGCACCGGCGGGCCCACGATTTGCCGGCGATTTCATTGGCTTGGGGCTTGTGGGAGCAGGCCAGCGACATGACCGGCGGGCTCGACGCGGCGGACCGGGCCCGACTGGGCCGCAGCGGCGTCGTCGGCCTTTCCTCGGCCGAAGCCTTGCAACTGTTCGACACGGCGTTGGCCGTCGACGAGCCGTATCTGGCACCGGCGCGTATCGACACCGCAGCGCTGCGTGGCCACGCCGCCGCGGTGCCGCCGATGTTCACCGACCTGATCAACGCGCCGACCCGCCGTCGGGTCGACGACTCGCTGGCCGCTGCCAAGTCGAAATCAGCGCTGGCACAACGGCTACACGGACTCAGCGATGACGAGCAGCACGCCCTGTTGCTGAATTTGGTGCGGTCACACATCGCGACCGTCCTGGGCAACACCACACCGGAGGCGGTCGACGCCGACAAGGCCTTCCAGGACCTCGGGTTCGACTCGCTGACCGCGGTCGAGATGCGTAACCGGCTCAAAGCTGCCACCGGGCTGACGCTTTCGCCCACGCTGATCTTCGACTATCCGACGCCCAACGGCCTTGCCACCTATATCCGCACCGAGCTTGCCGGTGTCCCGCAAGAAACCAAGCACGTCCCGGCGGTTCGTGCGACCGGCGACGATCCGATCGCGATTGTCGGCATGTCCTGCCGCTTTCCCGGCGGAGTCAATTCGCCAGAAGACCTGTGGGACATGGTGCTCCAGGGCCGCGATGTGCTTACCGAGTTTCCATCCGACCGTGGCTGGGATCTGGCCGGGCTGTTCAATCCCGACCCCGACGTATCCGGTGCCTGCTACACCCGCACCGGCGGCTTCGTCGACGGTGTCGCGGACTTCGACCCCGGGTTCTTCGGGGTGGCGCCCAGTGAGGCGCTGGCGATGGACCCTCAACAACGCATGTTCCTCGAGTTGTCGTGGGAGGCGTTGGAGCGGGCCGGGATTGACCCGACCGGGCTGCGGGGCAGCGCCACCGGTGTGTTCGCCGGGGTGATGACGCAGGGCTACGGCATGTTCGCCGCCGAACCGGTCGAGGGTTTCCGGTTGACCGGCCAGTTGTCGAGCGTGGCATCCGGCCGGGTGGCTTATGTGCTGGGGTTGGAAGGGCCGGCGCTGTCGGTGGATACCGCGTGCTCGTCATCGTTGGTGACGTTGCACATGGCGGTGCAGTCGCTGCGCTCGGGGGAGTGCGACCTGGCGCTGGCCGGCGGCGTCACCATCAACGCCACACCCGACATCTTCGTGGAATTCAGCCGCTGGCGCGGACTCTCACCGGACGGCCGCTGCAAAGCCTTCGCCGGTGCCGCCGACGGCACCGGATTCTCCGAGGGTGGCGGCATGCTGGTGGTGGAGCGGCTGTCGGATGCGGTGCGGTTGGGGCATCCGGTGTTGGCGGTGGTGCGGGGTTCGGCGGTCAACCAGGACGGTGCTTCTAATGGGTTGACGGCGCCCAATGGTCCGTCGCAGCAGCGGGTGGTGCGTGCGGCGTTGGCCGGAGCCGGACTCACGGCGACCGAGGTCGACGCGGTGGAAGGTCACGGCACCGGAACCACATTAGGCGATCCCATTGAAGCCCAAGCCCTGCTGGCGACCTACGGCCAGGACCGCAGTGAGCCGTTGTGGTTGGGGTCGATCAAGTCGAATATGGGTCATACTCAGGCGGCGGCCGGGGTGGCGGGTGTGATCAAGATGGTGCAGGCGATGCGTCATCAGGTGTTGCCGGCGACGTTGCATGTGGATGCGCCGAGCCCGCATGTGGATTGGTCGGCGGGACGGATCGCATTACTCACCGAACCCCAGCCCTGGCCGGCCGACGATCACGTGCGCCGCGCCGGGATCTCGTCGTTCGGGATCAGTGGCACCAATGCGCATGTGATCATCGAGGCCGCTCCGCCCGTCGAAGCGCCGGCCGAAGAATCGGTCAAGCCGCCGTTGGCGCCGTGGGTGCTGTCGGCGAAAACCGCTGGCGCACTGGGTAAGCAAGCTTCTCAGTTGGCCGGGTACCTCCGAGACCACAGCGCGCTGGACGTCGTTGATGTGGGGTGGTCGCTGGCGGGGCGGTCGACCTTTGAGCATCGGGCGGTGGTCATCGGGTCTGATCGTGACCAGTTGTTGGGCGGGCTGGGCGAGTTGGTCGATGGCCTACCGGGTGGCGGTGTGGTGTCGGGGCGGGCGACCCCGGCGGGCAAGACCGTGTTCGTCTTCCCCGGCCAAGGCTCCCAATGGCTTGGCATGGGCATGGGACTGCACGCCGCATACCCGGTATTTGCCGAAGCGTTCAACACCGTCGTCGGCGAATTGGACCGGCATCTGTTGCGACCACTGCGCGAAGTGATGTGGGGGCACGACGAAGAACTCTTGAACACCACCGAGTTCGCCCAACCCGCGTTGTTCGCCGTGGAAGTGGCCCTGTTCCGGCTGCTGGAGTCGTGGGGCATGCGGCCCGATTACCTGATGGGGCACTCGGTCGGCGAGCTGACCGCCGCGCACGTCGCCGGTGTCCTCTCGCTGGAGAACGCCGCCGTTCTGGTGGCCGCACGCGGCCGATTCATGCAGGCGCTGCCCGCCGGCGGCGCCATGTTCGCGGTGCAGGCGACCGAAGAGGAAGTGCGGCCGATGCTCGTCGACGACGCCGGCATCGCAGCAGTGAACGGTCCGTCGTCGGTCGTCATCTCCGGGGCCGGGGACGCGGTGACCAGGATCGCCGAACAACTGCGCGCCCAGGGCCGCAGAACGCACCAGCTCGCGGTGTCGCACGCCTTCCACTCGCCATTGATGGAACCAATGATCACCGAGTTCGCCACGGTGGCAGCCGGACTCGCCGTTGCGCAGCCCATCATCCCGATCATCTCCAACGTCACCGGGCAGCTGGCCGGCGACGACTTCGCCTCCGCGCAGTACTGGACTCAACATGTCCGGGCAGCGGTGCGATTTGCCGACAGCATTCGCTTCGCCCAATCCGCCGGCGCCACCCGCTTCCTGGAAGTCGGGCCCAGCGGCGGCCTGACCGCATCGATCGACGAGTCGCTGCCCGACGCTGACGTGGTGTCGGTGCCCATGCTGCGCAAAGACCGCCCCGAGCCGGTCACGCTGGCCAATGCGACCGCCCAGGGTTTCGTGTCGGGCGCCGCAGTCGATTGGCGTGCCGTGCTGTCCGGCGGCCGATTTGTCGAGCTCCCGACCTATGCCTTCGAACGCCGCCGGTTTTGGCTCTCCGGTGACGGCGCCGCAGTCGATGCCGCAGGTTTGGGCTTGGCCCCCAGTGAACACCCGCTGCTGGGCGCCGTGGTCGAACTGCCGACCTCCGGTGGGGTGGTGCTGACCGGCCGGCTGTCGCCGGCGTCGCAGCGGTGGTTGGCCGACCACGCGGTCGGCGGGGTGGTCCTGTTCCCCGGCGCCGGGTTCGTCGAATTGGTGATCCGGGCCGGCGACGAAGTCGGTTGCGGCGTCATCGAGGAATTGATGCTGGCCGCGCCGCTGGTGCTGCCCGCCGCCGGATCCGTCGCCGTGCAGGTCGTGGTGGGCGCCGCCGATGAGACGGGTTCCCGTGCCGTATCGGTGTTTTCCCGCGCCGACGCCGGCTCCGGCTGGGTGTTGCACGCCGAGGGGACGGTGGCCGCCGGCGCCGTCGAGCCGAGCGCGACCTTGTCGGCTTGGCCGCCAATCGGCGCCGACGCAGTGGACGTGACCGGAATCTACGACCAGCTGGCCGCACGCGGATACGGCTATGGTCCGGCGTTCCAGGGCCTGACCGCGATGTGGCGCCGCGGCGACGAGGTGTTCGCCGAGGTGTCGCTGCCGGCCGATGCAGGTGCATCGCCCGCCGGGTTCGGGGTGCATCCGGCGGTCCTGGATGCGGCGCTGCACGCAGTGATCGTCGCCACCAACGGCACCGATTCCGATGGTGGTGTGCTGGTGCCGTTCTCGTGGCAGCGGGTGTGCTTGCATGCCGCCGGCGCGTCGGCGGTGCGGGCCCGGATCGCGCCGACCGGACCGTCGGCAGTGTCGATCGAGCTGGCGGACGCGTTGGGCCTGCCGGTGTTGTCGGTGGCCGCAATGGTGGCCCGGCCGGTGTCCCAACAGCAGCTGATGGCGGCGGTGTCGGGCTCGGGCCCGGATCGACTGTTCGAGGTGATCTGGTCACCGCAGCCGTCGGTGGTCAACGCCGATGCCATCGCCTCCCACGAGGTGTTCGAATCTCTGCCGGTGGCCGGCGATCCCGTCACCGAAGCACACCAGCGCACGCATGCGGCGTTGAGTGCAGTGCAGTCCTGGCTTACCGAACACGATTCGGGAATGTTGGTGGTGACAACCCGCGGTGCGGTGGCGTTGCCGGGGGAGACCATCACGGATTTGGCCGGTGCGGCGGTGTGGGGGCTGGTGCGCTCAGCGCAGACCGAGCATCCCGGCCGGCTGGTGCTCGCCGACGTCGACGCGCCGGTCGACGATGCCACCGCCGCCGCGATCTTGGCGGTCGGTGAGCCGCAGGTGGTGCTGCGCGACGGCGTCCTCCATATCGCGCGGGTGCACGGCAGCCGCTCGATAGACGGGCTGCTGGTCCCTCCGCCCGGAGAAACCCCTTGGCGGGTCGGGCTTTCGGCGGCGGGTACCTTCGAGAACCTGCTGCTGGAACCGCTGCCCGACGCCGATGTGGCGCTTGAGTCCGGGCATGTCCGTATTGCCGTGGACGCCATGGCGGCCAACTTCCGCGATGTGATGATCACGCTGGGTCTGTACCCCGACGACGCTGCGGCGATGGGCGTCGAAGCGTCCGGCGTCGTCGTCGAGACCGGACCAGCAGTGACCCAATTCGCGGTCGGCGACCGGGTAACCGGGTTGTTCCCGGAAGGCACCGGCACTGTCGCGACCACCGACCAGCGTCTGCTGATCGAAATCCCGCCAGGGTGGTCGCACACCGAGGCCGCCACGGTGCCGGTGGTCTTCGCGACCGCGTATTACGCCTTGTCGGCGCTGGCCGAAGTCAAGCCGGGCCAGCGGATCCTCATTCATGCCGCCGCGGGCGGTGTCGGGATGGCCGCCGTGCAGTTGGCGCGGCATTGGGGCTTGGAGGTGTTCGCCACGGCCAGTCGCGGCAAGTGGGACACCTTGCGGTCCATGGGCTTCGACGATGACCACATCGCCGATTCGCGGAGCCTGGAGTTCGAGGACAAATTCCGGGCTGCCACCGACGGCCGCGGGGTAGACGTCGTACTGGATTCGCTGTCGGGTGATTTCGTCGACGCCTCGCTGCGACTGGTGGCACCCGGCGGGATCTTCCTGGAAATGGGCAAGACCGATATGCGCGACCCTGCCGTTGTCGCCGATAGCCACCCCGGGGTGCGCTACCGCGCCTTCGACCTTTTCGAGGCCGGGCCAGATCACATCCGGCGGATCCTCACCGGGTTGGCAGCGATGTTCGCGGACAACGTTTTACACCCGCTGCCGGTTACCACGTTCGACATCCGGCGGGCGCCGGCGGCGTTGCGGTATTTGAGTCAGGCGCGCCACGTCGGCAAGGTTGTGATGACGATGCCCGATGCCTGGACGGCGGGCACGGTGATGATCACCGGTGCTACCGGAATGGCGGGCTCCGCGCTGGCCCGGCACGTGGTGACCCGACACGGTGTGCACCACCTGATCCTGGTCAGCCGCCGCGGACTCGATGCGCCGGGCGCCGGGGAGTTGGCTGCCGAACTCACCGCCGCCGGTGCCGACGTGCGGGTGGTGGCCTGCGACGCGGCGGATCGGGATGCATTGGCCGAGGTGATCTCCGATGTCCCCGCGCAGCATCCGCTGTCGGCGGTGATTCACGCCGCGGGGGTCCTCGATGATGCAGTGATCACGTCGTTGACACCGGAGCGCATCGATACAGTAATGCGGGCCAAGGTGGACGCGGCCTGGAATTTGCACGAGTTGACCCGCGATCTGGGTTTGTCGGCGTTTGTGATGTTCTCGTCGATGGCCGCGCTGGTGGGATCCTCCGGGCAGGCCAACTACGCGGCGGCCAACTCGTTCCTCGATGCGTTGGCAGTGCACCGGCGTGCGGAGGGCCTGCCGGCGACCACGCTGGGCTGGGGTTTGTGGGATCAGGCCAGCGACATGACCGGGGGTCTCGGGGCAGTCGATTTCGCCCGGTTCGCCCGCGACGGCATTGTGGCCATGTCCGCCAACGAGGCGCTCGGATTGCTCGATACCGCAATGATTGTCGACGAGCCGTTCCTGCTGCCGGCCCGCATCGACCTCACGGCGTTGCGCGCCAAGTTCGACGGTGGCACGCTGCCGCCGATGTTCGTCGATCTGATCAGTGCGCCGGCGCGGCGTCAGGTGGACGACTCGCTGGCCGCCGCCAAGTCGAAAACCGCTCTGCTGCAGCGTCTGGAAGGGCTTCCTGAGGACGAGCAGCACGCCGTGCTGCTGGATCTGGTTCGTTCGCACATCGCGACCGTGCTGGGCAATACGACGACGGAGGCTATCGATCCGGACAAGGCCTTCCAGGAGCTGGGATTCGACTCGCTGACCGCGGTCGAGATGCGTAACCGGCTCAAAGCCGCCACCGGATTGGCTCTTTCACCCACACTCATTTTCGACTACCCGAACTCGGCTGCGCTGGCTGGGTACTTCCACCAAGAACTGCTCGGCGCCGCCGATCAGCCTGCGCCAAAGGCCGCGCCCGGGGAAGCGGAAATTCAGCGGGTGGTCGCGTCGATTCCAGTCAAGCGCCTGCGGCAGGCCGGGGTGTTGGACTTGCTGCTCGGCTTGGCCAATGAAGTCGACGGCAACGGCGCCGGGGAGACCAGAGAAAAAGACCTCGCCGACATGGATCTCGATGATCTGGTCAATGCGGCGCTGCTCGATGACGACGAGTAGCGAGTTGAGATTCCGGGTCCTTCAGTGAAGATCGCCGTCACCGGAGCCAGCGGCGTGATCGGTCGCGGCGTCGTGGGCCGATTGCTCTCTGCGGGGCACGAGGTTGTCGGGCTGGCACGTCATCGCCCCGAAAGCTGGCCCAGCGCAGCCACCCTCGTCGAAGGCGACATTCGCGATGCAGCGGCGGTCCGGCACGCCATCACCGGGGCCGATGTCGTCGCGCACTGCGCCTGGATGGCTGACCCCGGCGCCGATGAACAGCTCGCGCACGACATCAACCTCGGCGGGACCGCCAACGTGCTGGACGCGATCACCCGGGCCGGCACCCGGCGGACGGTGTTCGCGTCCTCGGCATCCGCATACGGTGCGCGCGAGCGCGGAGCGCCGCCGTGCAGCGAAGACCATCAACTCAGCTCGGTAACCGCCGAAGCCCGCGCCGAAGAAATGCTGGCGGCCTCCGGCACGGAATGGGTGGCGGTCCGCTCCGCGGTCATCCTCGGCCGAAACGTCGACAACTGGGTGCTCCGGTTCTGGGCGTCGCTGTTCTTTCCGGACATCGACAGGTCCACGAACCAGGCGCTGCAGGTTGTGCACGCCGACGACGCACATCGGGTGTTCGTTCGAGCGATTCTCGACACCGGCATCGACAGCGGGCCGGTCAACCTTGCTGCGGCGGGGGAGCCGACGTTCGCTGAGATCGCCGTTGCGGTGGGCCGCCCGACAGCGCGGGTGGGAAAGCGGCTGGGCGTACTGCTTCGGCGGATGAGTGCAGCCGCCGAGCTCGATCACCTACTAACTGCCCCCTTGATGGAAACCGCACGGCTGCACGACACCTGGAAGTTCACCCCGGCCTGGAGCGCCGCTGAATGCGTCGCGGATTTCGCGTTGGCGGTACGTGGGCGGGTGAGCCTGGGCCCGCGGGTGATATCGCTGCCGTGGCAGTTGACCAATGTCCAGGACATCCCGGCGGTTGACGCGCCGGCCGCTGACGGCACGGTTCCCGCCCTGGCCGGCCCGGACGGCTGCAACGGGGAGTTCGACACTCCGATCGACGGGCGCTTCCCGACCTTTTTGGCCACCAACCTGTCGGAGGCGCTGCCCGGACCGTTTTCACCGTCGTCGGTGTCGGTCGCCGTGCGCGGCCTGCGGGCCGGCGGTGTCGGCATCGCCGAGCGGCTGCGGCCGGGCGGGTTGATCCAGCGCGAAATCGCCATGCGCACTGTCGCGGTGTTCGCCCACCGGCTGTATGGCGCCATTACCGCCGCGCATTTCATGGCCGAAACCGTGCCATTCGTCAAACCGGCGACGGTCGTCAGTAACAGCGGATTCTTCGGCCCCAGCGCCGGCAGCCTGCCGATCTTCGGTGAGCAGCGATTGCCGAGCCAATCCGGCCGCGCCGCAAAACAATTGCGTACCCTCCGCAATATCGGGGTATTCGGGGTCAATCTGGTCGGCCTCAGCGCCGGATCGGGGCGGGATACCCGCGACTACATCGCCGATATCGACCGGTTGGAACGTCTGGTTGGCGACGACCCCACCCAACTGGACGACCATCGCCTGCTCAGCTTGATCTTGCTGGCACGCGATCACGTCGTGCATGGTTGGGTGCTGGCATCGGGGTCTTTCATGCTGTCGGCAGCGTTCAGTGTGATCCTGCGGGGGCTGGGCGGACGTAACATCGCGCCGTCGGCCGGGCCGGACTTGGCCAGTGCGCGATTGCTGGGCGCGCTGCACCGGCTGGTGGCCGCGGCGCAGAACGATCCGGATGCGGCTGGGGTGCTTGCCGGTCCGGGCAACCGGCTCGCGGCGTTGTCCGAGAAGGCGCCGCAATTTCACGCCGCGGTTCTCGACGAGCTGGCGCAGATCGGTCACCGAGGCCCGGCCGAAGTCGAGATGTTGTCGACCACCTATGCCGACGATCCCGAACTGCTGCTCCGGATGGTGGCGAAATCGTTGAATGCCCCGGCGCCGGCACAGCCCCGTCATCGGCGAATCCCGGTCCAGGCTCGACCGGTCGCGCAATTGGCCGTGCACCAGATTCGCGACCGCGAGGTACGGCGCGACAAAATGGTGCGAGCCATCTGGATCTTGCGAAAGCTGTTGCGGGAGCATGGCCGTCGCCTTACCGACGGCGGAGTTCTCGACACTCCCGACGACGTGTTCTATTTGTTGGTTGATGAGCTCGACGCGCTGCCCGCCGACGCGGCGGACATTGTGGCGCGCCGCCGCGCCGAACAGCGCAACCTGGCAGACGTCATTCCACCGGCAGTGTTCAGCGGCAGCTGGCAGCCGGCCCCTGGTCCGAAAAGCGTCCTCACCGCCGGACAGACCCTGCATGGCCTCGGTGTCTGCGGTGGACGGGTCAGCGGCCGCGTTCGAATCGTCCGGCCGGAAACCATCGACGACCTGGAACCCGGTGAGATCCTGGTCGCGGAGGTCACCGATGTCGGCTACACCGCCGCGTTCTCCTATGCCGCCGCTGTCGTGACCGAACTGGGTGGCCCGATGTCGCATGCCGCGGTCGTGGCGCGCGAGTTCGGGTTTCCCTGCGTGGTTGACGTCGAGGGCGCCACTCGACGCCTCACACCCGGGGCGCTCATCGAGGTCGACGGCAGTACCGGAGAGATCCGCGTCCTCGATATTGCCGGCCTCAGCAGCTGAACTTCTGCCCGACGCCATCGGGCGGCGGAACGGACTGCAGACACCCGAACGGTTCGATACCCGTGGCGGCGAGCGCGGCCGCCGACCGATGCGCATAGTTCACGCAATACACGCCGACTTGGTTTGCGCGACAACGATAGTCACCGAAGGACAACGATTTCCCAACCGGCAGATCGGCCCCAGCGCCGCGTGCGAACGGCCCCGGATCGGCATGGGCCGACCCCACCTGCAGGCTGGCGCCATCGAAGTCGACCCAACCGCCCTGCCACTGCCCGTAGGCGGTCGCCGGTCGCGGCGGCGGATGGGCCAAGCTGACCAGGCAGGACAGCGCGCCGCCGGTGTGTTTGGTGTCGGTCATGCAGCGGACTTTGGAAACGGTGAACGCAATGTCAGTACCGAGGTCGGCGGCCACCCCGTCGCGCGTTGCGCGGTGATACCCGCCGGCGTCGGCCGGGGCGCCGGCTTCCACCCACGCGATGACATCGGAGATCGGTGCGCCAGCACTCGGCGCGACGGCAGCGGCCGGCGGCGGGCGGTTCGAGGGCGGGGTGGAAGTTGCCCGCGAAGGTGTGGATGCAGAGGTCGAGGGCTGCGTGCCGCGGCTATCGGTCGTGTGCGAGCACCCGGCGACCAGCAACGACGCTGCGACCAGCGCGGCAATCCGCATTGTGCCAGGCTAACTGTCGTCGCTTGATTCTGCGGACCTGCCCCACCCACCATGGGCGCATTCGCTAACGTCGGCTTATGCACGAGCACACCGTCCGCGCAAGCACCGCCACCGGCATAGTCGAAGGATTCACCCGCGATGGTGTGCACCGGTGGCGATCCATTCCCTATGCCCACCCGCCCGTCGGGCCGCTGCGGTTTCGCGCACCGCAACCGGCGCAGCCTTGGTCCGGTGTGCGGCATTGCCACGGGTTTACCAACTGCGCTCCGCAGCAGCGTCGCTACACCATGCTGGGAATCGGAAAGTACCAGCCGAGGGGCGAAGACTGCCTGACGCTCAACGTCGTGGCGCCCGCAGCCGCGCCCGTCCAGCCGCTGCCTGTGATGGTTTTCGTCCACGGCGGCGGATACCTGCTGGGCAGCTCGGCCACCCCGCTGTACGACGGCGCCGCACTGGCCCGGCGGGGCTGTGTGTACGTATCGGTCAATTACCGGCTCGGCGCGCTGGGCTGCCTGGACCTGTCGTCGCTCTCGACTCCCGATATCACCATCGACAGCAACCTGTTCCTGCGTGATCTGGTGATGGCGCTGCGTTGGGTCTCCGACAACATCGCCGAGTTCGGCGGCGATCCCGACAACGTCACGCTATTCGGTGAAAGCGCCGGCGCGCATGCGGTCGCCACCATGTTGGCGGTGCCGGCAGCGGACGGCTTGTTCGCCCAGGCGATTTCGGAAAGCCCGGCATCCGGGATGGTGCGCACCAGCGAAATGGCGGCCGACTTCGCGACACGGTTCGCCGGGCTACTCGGTATGCGCAAACACGACGCCGCTCATGCGTTGATGCAGGCTTCACCTGCCGAATTGGTCGCGGCCCAAGACCGTCTGATCGACGAAGGAGTGCGCGACATCCTGGGCGCCTTCCCGCTCGGGCCGGCCTGCGGCGACGATGTGCTGCCGCTGGATCCCATCGATGCGATGCGACAGGGTAAAGCCCACCGGGTGCCGCTGATCGTGGGCACCAACGCCGACGAGGGCCGGTTGTTCACCCGATTCCTGCGGCTGCTGCCTACCACCGAGCCGATGATCGAAGCGCTGTTGGCGGAAGCGGAACCGGCTGCGCGGGAACGCATTACCAGCGCCTATCCTGACTACCCCGATTCGGCGGCGTGTATCCGGCTCGGCGGGGATTTCGCCTTCGGCTCGGCCGCGTGGGAGATCGCCGAGGCGCACGGCGGTCACGCGCCGGCCTATCTCTATCGATATGACTACTCGCCGCGCACGTTGCGCTGGTCGGGGCTGGGCGCCACTCACGCCACCGAACTGCTCGCGGTGTTCGATGTCTATCGCAGCAGGTTCGGCGCCCTGCTCAGCGCGGCCGGCGACCGCCGCTCTGCGCTGCGGGTCAGCAACGAGATACAGGGGCGTTGGCGCGCATTCAGCCGCACCGGCGTGCCGGGCGATGACTGGCCCGCCTACACCGACGCAGACCGCGCGGTGATGGTGTTCGACCGCAAGTCGCACGTCGAATTCGATCCGCACCCCGAGCGGCGGATGGCGTGGCAGGGCTTCTCGATGGCACGCTGATCCGGTGAACCCAACAGTGCCTCCGCAGACCGACACCGTCATCGAACGACCGGACGACCTCACCGCCGGTTGGCTCTCCACGGTGCTGGGGTCGGGAACCGTCAGCGATTTCACCGTCGAGCGCATCGGTACCGGACAGATGAGCGAGTGCTACCGCGTCGAGCTCAGCTACGCCGACACGGAAGGCGCTCAGCCGGGCCCGGATTCGGTGGTGCTCAAGGTCGCCGCCAGCGACCCGGTGAGCCGGCAGACCGGATTGAGCCTGGGCCTCTATGAACGTGAAGTGCGCTTCTACCGTGAGGTCGCGCCACACCTGACCGGACCGGTTGCGCCGTGCTACCACGCCGCGGTCGACGCGTCGACCGGAGTCTTCGACCTGCTGCTCGGCGATGCGACTCCGGCCGTGGTCGGCGATGAAATCCGCGGCGCCACAGTCGCACAGGCCCGGCTCGCCGTCACCGAACTGGCCCGGCTACAAGGCCCGTTGCTGGGCGATACCGCACTCGCGGATGCGCCGTGGCTCAACCGCGACGCACCGATCAACCAAGCGCTGATCAGCCAGCTCTACGCCGCCTTCGTCGACCGCTACCGCGACCAGATCGAACCGTCGTACCGCGCGGTGTGCGAACGGCTGGTGGCGGGATTCGACGCTTACCTGGCCGAAGAGGCGGCGGCCGGCCGCATTCAGGGGCTGGTGCATGGCGACTACCGACTGGACAACATGTTGTTCGGCGCGGTCGGCGCCGACCGGCTGCTGACCGTCGTCGATTGGCAGACCGTCACCCGGGGCCCGGCCATGACCGACCTGGCCTACTGCCTGGGATGTGCGCTGTCGGTTGCCGATCGGCGCGCGAATTATGACGAGCTGCTGCACGCCTACCACGAGGCGCTCGGGCCCGACACGCCCATCAGCCTGACCGACGTCCGCGACGGTGTGCGGCGGCAGAGCTTCTTCGGGGTGATGATGGCCATTGTCTCGTCGATGCTGGTCGAGCGCACCGATCGCGGCGACGCAATGTTCATGACGATGCTGCAGCGCCATTGTGAGCATGTCCTCGACACCGATGCGCTCGCGACGCTGCCGGCGCCGGCGCCGGTCGAGCCGTTGGTTCCGGCCGGCGACGACGAGTGGGCGCACACCCCGACCAACGAACCGCTGTGGAATGAGAGTTGGTACGCCGATTTCACCGACCCCACACAGGAATTCGGCGGCTGGATACGGCTTGGCCTGATGCCCAACGAGCACACGGCGTGGCTGAACGCTGTGCTGTGCGGGCCCGGTATGCCCACTGTCGCAGTCGTCGACTTCGACGTCCCGCTACCCGATGATCCGTGGCAGGTGTGCACCGACGCCATCGAATTCAACCACTCCGTCGCCGAACCGCTGCGCAGCTATCGTGTTGTCCTGCATGGCCGCGGTCAGTCCTACGCCGACCCGGCCGCGTTGCTGCGCGGCGAAGACGGCGTGCCGGTCGAGGTAACCATGGACTTGGCGTGGACCACCGATGGCACGCCGTACCAGTACCGGCTCACCACGCGCTACGAGATCCCCTGCACCGTTTCGGGCACTGTCACCATCGACGGCACCGAATACACCGTCGACTCGGTGCCCGGTCAGCGTGATCACTCCTGGGGGGTGCGGGATTGGTGGGGCATGGACTGGGTTTGGAGCGCACTGCATTTCGATGACGGCAGCCACCTGCACGCGGTGGACATCCGGATTCCCGGCGCCCCGGCGATCGGCGTGGGCTACCTTCAGGACCGCGACGGCGCGTTGACCGAGGTGTGTACCGTTGCGGCCCGGGAAGTGTTCGACGCCAACGGGTTACCGACCGAAGCGACGCTGGCCGTTGATCCCGGTGGCATCACCGCAACAGTCGAGGTCCGCGGCCATGCACCGTTGCGCCTGGTGGCCCCTGACGGACGGGTAAGTCAATTTCCGCGAGTCTGGGCGGCGGTGAACACCGCCGACGGCCGGCGCGGGGTGGGCTGGCTGGAATGGAACCGCAACCAATTAAGCCCGTGACCGACCAGTTTCCGCCGATCGTGGTCATGGGAGTCTCGGGCTCGGGCAAATCAACGGTGGGCGCGGCGCTGGCGCAACGACTGCGGGTGCCGTTCGCCGACGCCGACGCCTTCCACCCGAGCGCCAACATCGCCAAAATGGCTGCGGGGGAACCACTCAATGACGACGACCGCTATCCGTGGCTGGAAGCCGTCGGGGCCTGGCTGGCCGACCACCGCAACGGCGGTGTGATGAGCTGCTCGGCGCTCAAACGCAAATATCGCGACCAGTTGCGCGCCCGCTGCCACGATATCGAGTTCCTGCATCTGTGCGGGTCACCGGAATTGATCGGCCACCGGCAATCCGGCAGGCGCGGGCATTTCATGCCGCTGGCGCTGCTGCAGTCGCAATTCGACACGTTGGAGCCACTGGGCTCCGACGAAGATGGTGTCGCCATCGACGTCGGCCAAACCGCCGATGAGATCGTCGAGGACTTTCTGGCGCAACGTGTCCGGCGGCCCCGGTAGCATAGTTAGCCGTTAGGACGGCCGACAATGTATGAAATCGTGGTCGCGCTCGCGGTGGCGTTCCATTTCGCGTTCATCGCGTATCTGATGGTCGGTGGGTTTCTCGCACTGCGCTGGCGCCGCACGATCTGGCTGCACGCGGTAGCGGTGTTCTGGGGAGTGGCCAGCGCAGCCGGACGCGTCGGGTGTCCGCTGACCGGGTTGGAGTGTTGGGCGCGCGCCGAGGCCGGGATGGCGCCGTTACCGTCGGAGGGATTCATCGCCCACTACATCACCGGAGTGCTCTATCCGGCGAGCTGGTTGGGCGCAATGGAACTCGCCCTGTTCGCGGTGGTGACTGCATCCTGGACTCTGTACTTCTGGCGCACGCGAAACCGCGACCTCGCTCGCGCCGGACGTCGACCACCCAGTTAACGCATACGACGGATCTTCGTCCGCCCGCGGTCAGCCAAATCCCCGCCACGGTCGCGGGCGGTTTCGGCGAGCTCAGGGCCGCGTTCGCGGGCCACATCCGCCAGTTTTGCGCCGCGTTCGCGGGCGGTTTCGGCGAATTCAGCGCCGCGTTCGCGGGCAGTTTCGGCGAGCTCAGGGCCGCGTTCGCGGGCCACATCCGCGAGTTTGGCGCCGCGTTCGCGGGCGGCCTCGGCCAGTTCGGCACCGTGCTCACGTGCGCTGGCCGCGAGCTGTGCGCGACGCTTGCGTGCCTTCTTGCGCGCGGCTTCAACCAGCGGAGCACTCTTTTCCTCCGCGGTACTGGCCAGTTCACTTCCGCGTTTGCGCGCCGACTCGATCAGCGGCCCGCTCTTCTCAGCCGCGGTACTGGCCAGCTCGCGACCGCGCTCGACGCTCACCTGCAAGCCATGTTCGATTCGTTCACCCAGCTCGGAGTCGAGAAGCGCGCCGTTGGAGGCTCCGGCCGGCAGCGCTGCGGTGACCGCCGCCGAAACCCGCCCCGCGGCCCGCCGGCCGCGCCATCCCAGCGACGGCTTTCCTTCGGTGTCGGCCGAGGCGATGATCAGCCCGCCCAGCAGGCTCAGGTCGGTCAAGAATTCGCGGCGCTTCTGCGCCTTGCGTTCGGGATCGGATTCATTCCAAAACAGGTGTCCGGCAAGGCTACCGGGGACTACAGTGCACGCCAGCGCCACCGAGGCGGCCCGGGGCATTTTGCCGATGGCAAGCATGAGGCCGCCGCCGATTTGTACTGCCGCGTTGATCCGCGCTGCGGTCTCGGGGTCGGCCGGAACCTTCGTTCCGACGGGATCCGGCAGGGTCCGCAATGCCGCCACGGTGGGTTCGGCAGCATCGACGCTGGTCTTGGGGTTGCGCAGGGTCTCGACGCCTTGGCCGATGAACACCGCTGACAACAGGGGCCGGGCGATTCTACGAAGCAACATGGCCGGTGTGTTCCCGGGCTGACCGGTCCGCAAACCGGTCGGATCATCGCTCAGCGGGCTCGCGGACCGCTCGTCGTGCGCATCCACAGTGGCAAAGCCACCCATAAACCGCCGAGCGCGATCAGCGCACAGCCGCCCGCGACGACGCCGGCGGCGTGGCCGGCGACCGAACCGAAAATGACCACGGTGACGCCGACCAGGGCCAAGCCCAGCAGCACCAGTCCGGCGTAGGCGAACCGATGGGCCGTCGATACCAGCGGTCGCAGCCGATGCCGGCGAAACAGCAAGCGGTGCATCCCGACTGGAGCGATCAATAGCACCGTCGAGCTGATCGAGCAGGCCACCGTAACCAGATACACCATCCGCATCGGCTCACCGAGTTGGTCGAACCGTTGCTGGAAGGGCAGTGTCAAAAGGAAGCCGGTCAGCAACTGCACCCCGGTCTGCACCACCGATGAGCCGCGAGGGTGCCGTCGCTTTAGCGGCCGGGGAATCGGGGCGTAGGTGAACAGTGTCGTTACGTAAGTTTTGTCGGTGTCATTGCGTAACCTTCGCGTCATGTCAGGTCAGCGGTTTCGTCGCGCGCCGGAAGGCGTGTGCGCGCTGGGCCTGTATCTAGTGTGGTGCCCGAGGTACCGGCGCCGGGTGCTGGGCGGGCGGGTGGCTCGCCGCTTGGATGAGCTGATCGAGCCGATCGCCGACGAGCACGGTTGGCAGATCGTGGCTCATGAAGTGATGCCCGATCATGTGCACCTGTTCGTGCGGGTCGGGGCGACCGACGCGCAGACGACGGTAGTGCGCGCGTTCAAAGGACGCACCGCGCGAGTGCTGCGTGAAGAGTTCCCGCACCAGCGGAATTTCGCGAAGGTGTTGTGGTCGCCGGCGTACTTCGCCGCCTCTGTCGGCTATGTGTCGGAGACGACGGTGCGCCGCGACATTGAGCATCAGTGGGACGCGGTGTTGGCGTCATGAGCCAACGGGTCAAGATCAGCAACGTCCGCGTGCATGGCAGTGCGGTCTATCTAGGTGAGGTCACGGAGCCGGATGGGACCAGGGCGCCGGTGTGGTCGGCCAACCCCGATGAGGTGTTGGGCTGGCTCTGCGATGGGTTCCGGTTCCGGTTCAACCAGCGCCGATCTAAACGCTGCCGGTACTTGACCTGCCAAGACCGCGACGGTGATCCGCTGATGGTGATCGATCCGGCCGGGGCGCCGGTGCTGGTGCCGATCGGTAACACGGTCACCGATATCACCGACGCCCAGGCACGCCGCACACATAGTTTCCTGGCGGCGATGCCTGGTTATGTTCTGGAGGCGACGTTGAAAACCGAGGCGATGGACTGGTTCTCAGCGGCCAAACGCCGCAAGACCAACATGGCTGCGGGCCGGCGACCGGGGGCGATGCCCGGTTTCCGTCGTAAGGATTGCGATCAGCGGTTTGTGTGTTGGTTCAACGGTGGCCGCAACGCGGTCTTCACCAAGACAGGCCGCCGCTCTGGCATGGTGACGATCAGCGGCGCTAACCCGAGAACGCACCGCGCGCCAGGTTTGGGACCCGATGGTAAACCGCGCAAGCTGGCCTGGCGGATCACGCTGCACGTCCGGTTGTCGCAGCCGATCCGCGCCTACACGTCGGTGCGGGTGAATTGGACACGCCGCCAGCTGGTGTTCGTCAACGAACCGCTACCGGTAACTGGCCAGGTCCGAACGGGTGAGGTGATCGGGCTTGATCGCGGCGTGGTGCACACCGCCGCCGATGACCGCGGCGGTTTCTACGACGCCCCCGACACCGCTGCCCTGGACAATCAGCGCAAATTCCATCAGAGGCGGATGGCCAAGTCCAAGTTGATCGCCGCCGGGCAGGGGCGCCGATTTTGGGAGTCCAAACGCTACCAAGTACACAAGAGCGCCGCTGCTGGCCTGGCCGCCAAACAGGCTCGTGTACGTGAGGATTTCGCGCACCAGCTCAGCACCCAACTCGTGCGTGGGCACGACTTCATCGGAATCGAGAAGCTGTCACTGGACCGGATGACCCGGCGGGGCAAAGGGAAAGGGGCTGCGGCCAAGCGGGGGCTCAACCGGATGCTGCAGCATGCCGCGCTCGGCAGAGTTGCCAAGTGCATCGCATACAAAGCCAACCTGGCGGGGGTGCCGTTTGTCGTTGTGCCCGCCGCGTACACCAGTCAGCGTTGCCATCAGTGCGGGCACACGCGCAAAGAAAACCGTAAAAGCCAAGCGGTCTTTCGTTGCCTCGCGTGCGCCTGGACCGGCAATGCTGACACCAACGCTGCCATCAACGTGCGTGAGGAAGCCCTCACCCGCTGGGCAGCGCAAACCGAACAACTGGCTGGGACATCCGCGGCGAACGCGGGCGGCGAAGCCGTCAGCCAGGCGGGGAGCAAGAGCGAGACCGACCCCCACACGGGTTCGGCCCCTGGGCCGGCGGCATCTGCGATGAACCGCAAACCACCCAACGCCGCCTAACGGCCAAGGGAATCCACCGCTTTTAAACGGTGGAGGATGTCAAATGCGGTGATCATGCCAGCCCCAGCCCAGTCCTGAGCGCCGTCCGGCCGCAACCGCAGCTATGTCAACAGCACACGCGCCGAGGACTCGAGCCGGTCGGCGATCTGCGCATACGACGCGTATCCCATGCCGGCGCGGACCAGCGCGCCCGCATACAGCAACTCCAGCGATTCGACCACGTCCGGGTTGCAGTCGGGCCCCAGCGCCGTGACCAGACGCTGGTGGATCTCGCGGCCGATACGCAACCGCAGATGCTTGACTTCCGGGTCCCTGCCCAGCAAAGCGTTGGTGACCGCGCCGGCCAGCTCTGGTTCGTCGGCAATCAGCAGCGCGATCTGGCGCAGCACCGCGATGACGCGGGCAGCGGGGTCGGGGGAGTCGTTGGGCGGAACCGGGCTGGAGGCCAACCGCCGCCAGAAAACCTCGGCGACGAGGTGCTCCTTGGACGCGAAATATGTGTAGGCCGTGGCCGCGCCAACTCCGGCCTCAGCGGCCACCATCCGAATCGTCAACCCGGCGAAGCCTTCTCGGCTCAGGACCCCGATCGCGGCGTGACCCAGCCGGTCAACTGTGTCGGCTTGCTTGGCGGTCAGTCGGCGTCTGGTCGACTCCCGAGCTACCGGGTCGGACACGTGTCTGGACACTACTACACCGTAATATGGGCGGCAACCATCGGCCGTTGCCGATTCGATAGTTAGGTTCTGGTGATGACAACCCCCGCCGAGCGCACCCGCCAGCTGTTTGACCTCGCCGATCGGGTGACCGGCTTCATGCCTGCCGACGAGGGACGGGCGCTCTACGACGCCGCATTGCGCTACTTCGATCACGGTGTGGGAGTAGAGATCGGGACCTACTGCGGCAAATCAACGGTGCTGTTGGGCGCGGCGGCGGTCGCAGGCGACAGCGTGCTGTTCACCATCGATCACCACCACGGCTCCGAAGAGCACCAGCCGGGCTGGGAGTACCACGACACATCGATGGTCAACGACTCCGGACGCTTCGACACCCTGCCGGCTTTCCGCCGCACCCTCGATGACGCCGACCTCGACGACAATGTCGTCGCGGTCGTAGGCAAATCCGGCGTCGTAGCACGGGCCTGGCGCACACCGCTGCAGCTACTGTTCATCGACGGCGGCCACAGTGAAGCCGCCGCCCACCAGGACTACGACGGCTGGGCACGATGGGTCAGCCTCGGCGGAGCCCTGATCATTCACGACGTGTTTCCCGATCCGCGCGACGGCGGCCAAGCGCCGTACCAGATCTATTGCCGTGCACTGCAAAGCGGCGAGTTCACCGAGAGATCCGTCACCGGAACACTGCGCGTGCTGGAGCGGACGGCGGAAAAGGCCGCCGATCAGGTCTAGCGATCCGTTGGACTGATCGCGCACTCGCAGTCGTAATCGCTCTCCAGGCCGCGGGGCAGATCGGCGCCGCGGAAGATGCCGTTTCCCGGCGTGGTGGCCGACAGCGCGTCGGCCGCCAGGATCACTGCAGCGCCCGTCCAGGTGGTCCGCTCGACCGGCCAGCGCTTGCCGTCGCTGAACACCAAGCCGGTCCAATAGGATCCGTCGCTTTCGCGCAGATGCTGCATAGCCGCGAACTGGCGCAGGGCCGCGTTGCGGCTGCCCATCGCCTCAAGCGCCAGGACCAGCTCGCAGGTTTCGGCGCCGGTGACCCACGGCCGGTCATCCACGCAGCGAACCCCGAGTCCGTCCACCACGAAATCGCCCCATCGCTCGGCGATTCGGGCGGTCGCGGCTGGGCCGCGCAGTGCGCCGCCCAGGATGGGGTAGTACCAGTCCATCGAGTGATGCGGCTTCTCGGTGAACACCGAGGGATGTGCGGCGATTGCATGGCCCAGTCGGCCGAGTGCGAGCTCCCATTCCGGTTGTGGCTCGTCGAGGTAATTCGCCAAGGCCAGGGCGCAGCGCAGGCTATGGAATATGCTTGCGCATCCGGTTAATAGTGCCTCGGTAACCGGGCCGGAAGAGCTGCGGGCCCAGCAGATTTCGCCGCCTTCCAATTGCAGTCCGAGTACGAATTCGATGGCCGCACGTACCGTCGGCCACATCTCGCTGGCGAAAGTGCTGTCACCGGTGACCAGCACGTGATGCCAGACTCCGACCGCAATGTAGGCGCAGAAGTTGCTGTCACTGTTGGCGTCCTCGACGACACCGGCCCGCAATTGGATGGGCCAGGAGCCATCCGCGCGCTGTTGGCGCCGACTCCAGTCGAACGCGTGGCGCGCCGGGTCCATCAGTCCCGCGACGGTGAGCGCCATCGCACATTCCACGTGATCCCACGGATCGGTATGACCGCCCTCCGACCATGGGATCGCGCCTGACGACTCCTGAACCGCAGCAATCGATTCCGCTGTTTGCCGGCATTGCTCGGGGGTCAGCACGTCCATGACACCCGGCGCGTCATACCAATTCAACAGCAGGCACCGGTTTCTCGAAGTACAACGCGACACTCTTGCCGACAAGTGGGTTGAGCGCTGATTCGGCCAGTCGGGTGACCCATGGCCGGCGCATCATGTCCCACACCAGCATTCGGTGATACGCGGCGACAGCAGGATGATCGGAGTTAGAAACCCCGACGAGGCATTTCAACCACCAGAAGGGCGCATGCAGCGCATGAGCATGGTGAGTATGAGTGAAGTTCAGGCCGCCAGCCGCGATTTTGTCACGTAGGTGGCTTGCCCGGTAGATCCGGATGTGACCGCCGTCGTTGTTGTGGTAGTCCTCAGACAGGAGCCAACACACCTGCTCGGGCAACCACCGGGGCACGGTGACCACCAGGGCGCCACCGACTTTGAGGACGCGAACCAGCTCTGCGATTACCGTGTCGTCGGCCGGGACATGCTCCAGGATCTCCGATGCGATGACGCAGTCGAAGGTGGCATCGGGATAGGGCAGTCGCAGCGCGTCGCCGACGACCGTCTCGGCACTGGCCGACGCCGGTGCTTCACCGGCCTGCGCCATCGCACGCAAGATAGTGCCGACGTTCGCCAATTCATCGGAATCCTGATCGAACGCGATGACGTCGGCACCGCGGCGGTAAGCCTCGAAGCTGTGCCGGCCCGCTCCGCACCCAACATCGATGAGCTTGGTTCCGGGCCCGACGCCGAGCCGGTCGAAGTCCACCGTCAGCACGGCTCACCCACCGGCTCGGTGGCATCGCCAATCTGCGTGTTGCGTTCGATCGCCCGTTCGTAGACGCGAACCGTCTGCGCGGCCACCGATTCCCAGCTGTAGACGTCAAGTGCGCGGCGGCGGCCGGCCACCCCGAGTTGACGGCGCTGTTCGGGAGAACTCAGCAGCTCACCCAGCACCCGGATCAACTCGGCGGTGTCGCCGGGCCGCACCAGGCGGGCGCAGGTGCCGTCAGGCCCGAGCACTTCGGGTAAGGCGCCGGCGCGGCTGGCCACAATCGGTGTGCCGCTGGCCATCGCTTCCACCGCCGGCAACGAGAAGCCCTCGTAAAGCGATGGAATACAGGCAATTTCAGCAGACGCAAATAAACCGGCAAGCTCCGCGTCGGACACGCCGCTGGAGGTGTGAACGATATCGGAGATGCCGAGCTCGGCGATCAGTTTCTCGGTGGGACCGTTCGGCTCGAGCTTCGCGACCAGTTGCAGTTCCAGATCGTGTTCGGTGCGCAGTTTGGCCACGGCCTGCAATAAATGCGCGACGCCCTTAAGGGGAGTGTCTGCGCTGGCGATCGCGATGATGCGCCCGGGAATTCGCGGTCGCGTCGACGGGGCGAACACACTGGTGTCGACTCCCAGCGGCACCACGTGCAGTTGGTCGGGATTGACTCCGAAGTCAGTGGTGATGTCGGTGGCCGACGATGACGAGACCGTCAGCAGGTCCGCAATGCTGCGCGCGACGCGCTCCTGCATCCCCAAGAAGCCATACCAACGGCGCACCAACGGCTTACGCCACCATTGCGCTGCCGCCAGGTCCAATAGCCGGTCGCGGGTGATCGGGTGGTGAACCGTCGCCACGACCGGAAGTCCAGTTGCCGCGATCTCGAGCAGTCCGTCTCCCAGGCTCTGGTTGTCGTGCACCACATCGAAGTCATTGCGCCGACCGGCCAGCAGCCGCGCTGCCCGCATGCTGAAAGTGCGCGGTTCGGGGAAGCCCGCCGTCCACACGGTGGCAAGCTCCAGCAGGTCGATCCGGTCACGGATCTCGCGGGGACGCGGAATGCGGAATGGATCGGGTTCCCGGTACATGTCCAGGCTGGACACCTCGCGCAGCACCACCCGCGGATCGAGACCCTCGGGATACGGCTGCCCGGAAAACACCTCGACGTGATGTCCCAACTCGACGAGGCCGCGGCTAAGGTAACGAACGTAGACGCCTTGCCCTCCGCAATGGGTCTTGCTGCGATAGGACAGCAGAGCAATCCGCATGCTCACACCGGTCCCGCTATGGCGGCGCGGCCAACGGTCACGGTTGGGGGATCGGCGAGGAAGTCAGCGAACTGTCTGGACACGTGTCTGGACTATAATTTGACAAGCTACATGATGCAACGCGCAGCCTTCCCCGTGGCGCGACCGGTGCGTTCGATAAGTGTGACCGAGGTCAACACCGCGCTGTGACGCAGCTCATTGCCCGAACCGCCTATTTTAGGGCAGCCTAACCTGCATTTGCCCCGAATGCTGGGAGTGGCTGATGCCAATCAACTCAACCGCGCTGGAATTCGCCTACGACCTCACCCTTGACGAGGTCCGGCGTCGCAGTGCTGTCCTCGAAGCGATCGGCCCCGATTGGGATCCGGTCCGGGCGCTCGCCGAAGAGGAGCGGGCCTACGCCATGCTCTACGCGAACCTCGACCCCGAGCAGCAGCGCCATTACGACGCGCTGGTAGCGGCCGGGGTGTTGCCGGACCGGGCGGTGGACCGTGCTGCCGATTGATCCGGACGCCGACAAGAGCCGGCGCGCCTGGCTGGCCTGCCCGAACTGCGACCACGGCGCCGCCTGCGAGGTGTGCCGAGGTGGTCGCAATTGCCACACGCACTGGCAATACCTGATCAGCAATAGCGCCGCGGTGGTTCACCTGCAGTGCCCAACCTGTGCGCATCTGTGGTCGCTGGACACCGGTGCGCGCCGCCGCGGCCAGCGCCGCTCCGCGGCCTAGCCTGTCCCTCGGCCACCGGCGATACGGTGGGTGATATGCGAGCGTTGATCATCGTCGACGTCCAGAACGACTTTTGCGAGGGCGGCTCGTTGGAAGTGACCGGCGGTGCCGCCGTGGCCGGCGCCATCACCGACTACCTGGCCGATGCTCGCGACTACCAGCATGTGGTGGCCACCCAGGATTTCCACATCGATCCCGGTGACCATTTCTCCGACCATCCCGACTACTCGTCGAGCTGGCCGCCGCACTGCCTCGCCGGTAGCCCCGGGGCGGATTTCTGCCCCGACCTCGACACCACACGTATCGAGGCGGTGTTCCGCAAAGGCGCCTACAGCGCCGGATACAGCGGCTTCGACGGAGCCGACGATTCGGGCACCAGCCTGGCGGATTGGCTGCGCGACCGCGGCGTCGACGAGGTCGACGTGGTCGGCTTGGCCACCGACCAGTGCGTCCGCGCGACCGCCCACGATGCCGTCCAGGCGGGCTTTGCGACGCGCGTGTTGCTGGATCTGACCGCCGGAGTGGCGGAGGAGTCGACCGCACAAGCCGTCGACGCGCTGCAGACCGCCGGTGTCGCCGTGCAGCAGAGCAGCTCATGAGCACCGCGCAGTCGGATCTGCTGACGGCAGTGGAGCAGTCGCCGCGAGCCGCCGCGGCCCACGACCGTGCCGGCTGGGTCGGGCTGTTCACCGCTGACGGCCGCGTCGAAGATCCCGTCGGTTCCTGGTCGCACGTGGGCCACGCGCAGATCGGCCGCTTCTACGACACCTTCATCGGGCCGCGCGACATCACCTTCCATCGCGACCTCGACATCGTGACCGGCTCGGCCGTCGTCCGCGATCTCGAGCTCGAGGTGGCGATGAGTTCGTCGGTGACAATGCGGATTCCCGCCTATCTTCGCTACGACCTGCGCGAGGTCGACGGCGAGTGGAAGATCGCAGTGTTGCAGGCGTACTGGGAACTACCGGACATGATGGTGCAGTTCCTGCGCAACGGCACATCTGCCCTGCCGGCAACGGTCCAGCTGACGCGCGGATTGTTACGCAACCAGAAGTTGCGCGGCACAGTGGGTTTCGGAGCCGGTTTCCGTCGCGTCGGTTCGCGGCACAAGCGGCTAGTGGACACCTTCCTCAACGCTGTCGCCCGCGGGGACAGGTTCGCGGCGCTGCGAACACTGTCGTCCACTGCCGCAGTGACTTTCGGCGAGGACGACAGCGCGGACGTCGCCGATCTGATCCAGCGACTCGACGGCGCCACCTGGACGAAGGTGCTCGGCGCGGGCCCCACAGTCGCGGTCTCGATCGCGTCGGGACACCGGCGCGGTGTGATGTTCGCCGACGTGGCCCGGCGTGGCAACGAAATCCGCCGGATCCGTTACTTTTCCGACTGACCGGGCGCAGTTGTCACTGCGCGGCCAGCAGCGCCAACGACGTCGCCGACAACAGCAGATAACCGCCCGGAAAGGCGATGTTGTACAACACGCCGGCCCGAATATGGGTGATGATCGCACCGGTGAAGAACAGCACCAGCCCGGTCGCCGCCGCAATCCCGATCGCAGGCAGCACCAGACCGGCGACCAGCCCGATGGCTCCGGCAAGCTTGAGCGTGCCCAGCATAGGAAGCCATGACGATGGCACGCCAACCTGAGCCGAGTTCGCCAGTACGAATTTGGCGGGGACGTAGTCGGCCACGGCGATTCCCGCGGTGACGGCCACGGTGACTGCGGTGACGACAAAATATGCGATGCTCATGAGATTGGTCTCCTTCACACAAGGACGTTGAGCGGATTTCGTCACCTGCTTGACGGCTCCCATACCGGAAAGGTGACCATGACGACGCTCGACGATCTCGCCCAGCGGTTTGACGCAGACCGGCGACACCTGCGCTCAGTCGCTTTTCATCTATTGGGCTCGGCGGCCGACGCCGAGGATGCGGTGCAGTCCGCCTGGCTCAAGGCCAGCCGCGCAGACTTCGGCGCCGTTGAGAATCCGACTGGGTGGTTCACCACGATCACCGCACGCGAGGCGATCGACCAATTGCGCACCCGCAAACGGCGCGCCGAACTGCCGCTGGACAGTGTCGACCGTGTGCCGGCCAACCCGGCGCCGCCCGCGGACGAGGACGCTCTGCTCGCCGACTCGGTCAGCCGGGCCCTGCTGGTGGTCATCGACCGGCTCTCACCGACACAGCGTGTCGCCTTCGTGCTGCACGACGTGTTCGCGGTGCCATTCGAGACGATCGGCGAGCTGTTGGGCCGCTCGCCCGACGCGGCCAAGAAGCTGGCCAGCCGTGCCCGAGCGCAACTTTCCGGCGCACCGTCTGGGGAAACCCGCCGCACCGGCGAACACGTCAAGATCGTGGACGCCTTCCTGACGGCATCCCGCGGCGGCGATATCGCCGCCCTCATGAATCTGTTGGCTCCGGACGTGGTGCGCCGAGTGGATCCCCGGCTGGTGCCGGCCGATGTGCCGACCGAAATCCGCGGCGCCAAGCAGGTCGCCGAGGAAACCCGACGGTTCACTCACCGCTCGCGGGCAGGCGTCGTGGTGCTCGCCAACGGAGCACCGGGCATTGCGGTCGCGCCGGGCGGCCATCTCCAGGCGCTGCTGGTCATCGGCATCGAGGATGATCGCATTCACACCATCGACATCATCGGCGATGACGATCGGTTGAGCAGCACCGTCCTGACACTTGCCGCGGCCGGCGAGAGCCTGGATGACCATGGCTGATAAGCCATTTGGACGGCGGGCACTGTTGCGCGGTGCCGGTGTGCTCGGCGCGACGTCGCTGACGTGGTGGCAATCGGGATGCGCATCCGACGACGACGCACTCACCTTTTTCTTCGCGGCCAATCCCGAAGAAGCGGACGCGCGGCTGCGGATCGTCGACGCCTTCCAGCATCGGCATCCCGACATCAAAGTGCGGACGTTGCTGTCGGGTCCAGACCCCATGCAGCAGATGTCGACGTTTTGCGCGGGCGGCAAATGCCCGGACGTGCTGATGGCGTGGGAATTCAGCTATGCCGGCTTGGCCGACCGGGGGGTGCTGCTGGACCTGAATACCATGTTGGCCCAAGACCGGCCATTCGCCGCCGAACTGACGGCCGACAGTATCGGCGTGTTGTATGACACGTTCACGTTCAACGGGGGCCAGTACGCCTTTCCGGAACAGTGGTCCGGCAACTTTCTGTTCTACAACAAGCAGCTGTTCGCCGCGGCCGGCCTTCCGGCGCCACCGACACAATGGGACCGGCCCTGGAGCTTCGCCGAGTTCCTTGCCACGGCCAGTGCTCTCACCAAGCGCGACCGCTCCGGACGCGTGACCCAGTGGGGGTTCGTCGACACCTGGGTCGCCGCCTACTCGGCGGGGCTCTTCGGCATGAATAACGGCGTCGCGTGGTCTGATCCGCGAATGAACCCGTCGCACCTCAATTTTGGCAACGAGGCTTTCATCGAGGGTGTGCAGTTCTACGCTGACCTGGCCAATAAACACAACGTCGCACCTACCGCGTCTGAGCAGCAGTCGATGTCCACCATGGATCTATTCACTTCGGGCAAGGCCGCGATGGCCCTGGGCGGACACTGGCGCTACCAGACATTCGACCGGGCCCGCGGCCTGGATTTCGATGTCACCGTGTTGCCCACCGGTCCGCGATCCCGCGCGGCCCAGTCGAATATCGGTACTACGGGTCTCGCGATCGCAGCCGACAGCCGCCGTAAACACCAAGCATGGGAGTTCGTGAAATTCGCCGCCGGACCCGTCGGGCAAGCCTTGATCGGCGAAACAGGGCTTTTCGTGCCAGTACTGAAGCCTGCGATCAATTCCACCGGGTTCGCTCAAGCGCATCGCAGAGTCGGCAATCTCGCGGTGCTGACCGGCGGCCCCGCGCACTCCGAGGGTTTGCCGATCACCCCTGGGTGGGAAAAGATCAACGCGTTGATGGACCGCAATTTCGGACCGGTTCTGCGTGGCACTCGGCCGGCGACATCGTTGGCAGGCGCGCTGACGCAGGAGATCGACGAGGTGCTACGCAACCCATGACATTGATCGATCAGCGAGTTGGGCGACGCAGAATTTCCCAGCGGCGCGCCTGGGCCGGACGCCTTTTCGTCGTACCGAACCTGGCGGCGGTAGCGGTGTTTATGCTGTTTCCGCTCGGTTTTTCGTTGTACATGAGCGTGCAGGAGTGGGATCTGTTCAGGCCCGCCAAGCCCGTCGGACTGGCGAATTTTCGTCAGTTGTTCACCGCCGACCCGCTCTTTCTCATCGCGATGCGCAATACGGTGATATTCACCGTTGGAACCATCGTGCCGACCGTCCTGATCAGCCTGGCCGTGGCGGGTCTCTTGAACCGAAAAATCAAGGGCATCGGTATCTTTCGTACCGTTGTCTTTCTACCGTTGGCGATGTCGTCAGTGGTGATGGCGGTGGTGTGGCAGTTCGTGTTCAACACCGACAATGGCTTGCTCAACATCATGCTCGGCTGGATCGGGATCGGGCCGGTCCCGTGGTTGGTCGATCCCAACTGGGCCATGGTGTCGCTGTGTTTGGTCAGCGTATGGAAGAGCGTGCCGTTTGCCACCGTCATCCTGCTGGCATCGATGCAGGGTGTTCCCGAAACGGTCTATGAGGCAGCCCGAATCGACGGCGCCGGCGAGATACGCCAGTTCGTCTCCATTACCGTCCCGCTGATCCGCGGCGCACTGTCATTCGTGGTGGGCATCTCGATCATTCACGCGTTCCAGGCATTTGACCTCGTCTATGTGCTCACCGGTCGCAACGGTGGTCCGGAGACTGGGACATATGTGTTGGGCATCATGCTGTTTCAGCACGCCTTCGCCTTCCTGGAGTTCGGGTACGCATCCGCACTGGCCTGGGTGATGTTCGCCATTCTGCTGGTGTTGACGGCGTTACAGCTACGGTTAGCGCGTCGGCGCGCTTGGGAAGACTGACCATGGGCCACCTGACCAAACACAGCATCGTGCGCGGCCTGGTGCTCTATACGGCGCTGATCGGCGTCGCGTGGTGTGCCCTGTTTCCGATTCTGTGGGCGGTGTCGGGCTCGTTGAAAAGCGAAGGCGAGGTGAGCCAGCCGACGTTGTTTCCGTCGCACCCGCAGTGGTCGAACTATGGCGAAGTGTTTGTGTTGATGCCGTTTTGGCGGATGTTCGTCAATACGGTGCTCTACGCCGGATGTATCACGGCCGGTCAGGTGTTCTTCTGCTCGCTGGCCGGCTACGCCTTTGCCAGGCTGCCGTTCCGGGGCCGAGAGATCGTCTTCGTCCTGTACCTGGGCACGTTGATGGTGCCGCTGACGGTGACTGTCATCCCGCAATTCATTCTGATGCGCGTTGCCGGCTGGACGGACACGCCGTGGGCGATGATCGTGCCGGGCTTGTTCGGTACGGCATTCGGCACCTATCTGATGCGGCAGTTCTTCCGTACGCTGCCGGACGAACTCGAGGAGGCCGCCATCCTGGACGGCTGCTCGCCGTGGCAGGTCTATTGGCGGATCCTGCTGCCGCACGCCAAGCCTGCAGTCATGGTGCTTGCGGTGCTCACGTGGGTCAACGTGTGGAATGACTTCCTGTGGCCGTTGTTGATGCTGCAACGCAAGAGCATCGCCACACTCACGCTCGGGCTGGTTCGGATGCAGGGCGAATACGTGTCGCGGTGGCCGGTGCTGATGGCTGCGTCCATGCTCATCCTGCTTCCCTTGGTCCTCGTCTATGCGGTGGCACAACGAGCCTTCGTCCGCGGGATCGCCATGTCCGGATTCGGTGGCTAGCCAATGGCATCAGTGAGCTTCGAACAGGCGACACGGCGCTATCCCGGAGCGCAGCGCCCCGCGCTGGACAGGCTGGATCTGGCCGTCGACGACGGCGAATTCGTCGTGCTGGTCGGCCCTTCCGGATGTGGCAAAACGACGTCGCTGCGGATGATCGCGGGTTTGGAACCGGTGGATACCGGGCGCATCCGCATCGGTGCCCGCGATGTCACCGACGACGATCCCAAGGATCGGGATGTCGCGATGGTGTTCCAGAATTACGCGCTGTATCCGCACATGACGGTGGCGCAGAACATGGGTTTTGCGCTGAAGATCGCCAAGCTTCGCAAAGCTGAGATTCGCGACCGGATCCTGGATGCGGCGCGCTTGCTGGACTTAGAGCCTTACCTCGACCGCAAACCCGCAGCGCTCTCCGGTGGGCAGCGCCAGCGGGTGGCGATGGGCCGCGCGATCGTGCGCCGTCCGCAGGTCTTCTTGATGGACGAACCGCTGTCCAACCTGGATGCGAAGTTGCGGGTGCAAACGCGTAACCAGATCGCCGGATTGCAGCGACGGCTGGGCACCACGACCGTGTACGTCACCCATGATCAGGTCGAGGCGATGACCATGGGGGACCGGGTTGCGGTCCTGCGAGACGGCGTGTTGCAGCAATACGCACCGCCGCGAGAGCTCTACCGCAGCCCGGTCAACGTCTTCGTTGCGGAGTTCATCGGCTCCCCGGCGATGAACGTGTTCACGTTGCCGGTTGCCGACCGTTCAGTGACCTTGGGGGACTGGCTGATTCCATTGCCACGCGAGATCGGCGACGTGGCCGCTGAAATCACTGTCGGCATCCGGCCCGAAGACTTCGAGGTCGGTGGTCTGGGTGTTGAGATGGAGATCGACGTGGTCGAGGAGCTCGGCGCCGACGCCTACCTCTACGGCAGGATCTCGACGCCGGGCGCGGCGACTGACCACCCGGTGATCGCCCGCGCGGACGGTCGTAACCCGCCGCAACGTGGCAGCCGGGTACGTCTGCGCCCTCGATCCGACCATTTGCATTTCTTCGGCGCCGATGGCCGGCGACTGTCCTAGACGTGCCTTTCAGGTCGTGAGGACTGTCGCCGCGGCGGTGCCGGGTGCGCCGTACAACTGGGCGAAACCGACCTTCGGTTCGCCGGGAACTTGACGATCACCGGCCTCGCTGCGCAATTGCCGGACGATCTCATAAATCTGCCGCAAGCCCGATGCCCCAATCGGCTCGCCGTTGGCGATCAGGCCGCCGTCGGTGTTGATCGGAAGCCGGCCGTGAATTTCGGTGGCGCCGTCGGCCAGCAGCTTCTCCTGCTCGCCGTCAGCGCAAAATCCGCACTCGGCCATGTGAATGATCTCCGCGCCGGCATCCGTGTCCTGGAGTTGAATGACATCGACGTCTTCGGGTGCCACACCGGCCTTTTCGAATGCGGCGCGCGCCGCGTAAACGGTGGGCGCGACGTCCTGCTCGACGGGCGCGAACGTGGTGTTGACCTCGTAGGCGCCGTAGCGGCGGGTCCGGACCTCGACCGCGCGCAGATACACCGGCTTGTCGGTGTAGCGATGCGCGATGTCGGCTCGACACATCACCACTGCCGCGGCGCCCTCGTCGGGTGCACAGAACATGTACTGGGTCAGTGGGTAGTTCAGCATTGTCGAGTTGAGGATCTCGTCCTCGGTGATCGGTTTGCGCCGAAAGGCATTGGGGTTCAGCGCACCGTTACGAAAGTTCTTGGCAGCGACCCTGGCCAGCGTTCGCTGCGAGATGCCGTGGTCGTGCAGGTAGCGGTTGGCCTTCATACCGAAGAACTGCGTAGTCAGGTACTGCCCGTTCTCGGCGTACCAGCTCGGCATGCCGACCAACGCGGGATCTTCGGTGAAAGCGCCGCGGGGATGCTTGTCCAGTCCGACGGCCAGTCCGATGTCGTAGTCGCCCAGCCGGATGCCGTCGGCGCACGCCTTCGCGGCGCTGGCGGCGGTGGCGCACGCATTGAAGACGTTGGTGAACGGGATGCCCGATAGGCCCACCATGCCAACGATGGCGTCCGGGTTCGCGACGGTCCAACTGCCGCCGGTAGCGGCCTGTACGTCTTTCCAGTCCACGCCGGCGTCTTCGACTGCGGCGAAGATGGCGTCGACACCCATTTCCATCGCCGACTTGCCCTCGAAGCGGCCGAACGGGTGCAGGCCGACCCCGATGATGGCGACGTCGTTCATTGCGCGAATCCTCCTCAGCGTCCGCTGGCGCAAAGCCAACTGTAAACGTTACAGTAACTGTGCTGATACGCTAACGGCGGCGCACCAGTTGGGCCTGCTGTATTGCAGCGACCGCTCCTTGCTGGTCGAAAAGCGTTCCGCGTGAGACACCCACTCCGTCTCGACCGTAATGGGTTTCGGCTCGCACTCCGACCCATTCGCCGTCGGGGACACGGTGGATGTGCACGACGATGTCGGGGTTGAGGAACAGCCATTCGGACACCGCGAGCCGGCTTCCCATGCCGTTGGCGATGTCCGCTACGGTGAACAGGCGCTCCATGGGGGTCATTGTTTCGCCGGCGACGAGGTCGACGACGGGCCTGGCCCAACATTCCGCCGGCACGCTGTTGAGGATGTCGTTCAGCCACCGCCAGTCCAGGCTCTGGATGTAGGTCTGGTTGGTGTCGTCGTCGCCCGCAAGCACAAGCTGCTGCTCATCACGTGCGACCGGCGGGCCGAACCGACGTATCGCACACTCGGCGTCAACTACGAGTTGCTATCGCCGGTTTCCGATCCGTCTGCATCTGGCCGATGAGCGTAACTGCCGGCCCAACAACGTAAGACCGCAGCCCCGGCAAATCGTCACAGTGACGTATTGCTGTCGTGGCGCGGGAGGATAGGGACGGGAATCGGCCTCGCAGTTAGTGGCGTCCAACTGACCGACGCGAGTACCGACGGGTGTATCCGAGTCGGCGACGGGCAGCGACGGGATCCTTGGTCGCGCGGCCGGCACCGCGGCGCTTATGTGGCTTGCACATTGCGCAACCACGCCATGAACGTGACGGATGATGATTGGGCATTGGGTGCTCCAGAGTGACTCCGCTGCGCATGCGGCGAAGACGGCAACGATACACCTGGTGGACCCCAACTGTCAGCGCCGATCCGAATTACCGATAAGCGACATTATGTCGGGTAAAGTACGCCGTTTTCATCTGATGAATCACGCTCGTTCCGAGCGACCCTCACCCGCAGGGTCAGGCGCCAACCTCCGGCACCTTAATGAGTTCAGGGTAATCCATGTCCGATAGCACAATCTGAATTTGGCTAGTAGGCACCCGTCGCCTAGCTAGCAAACTATGAACATGCTTGGACCATCTCAACGGTTGCAATGCGTGCGGCCGGGCCCGCGCCCGAAGGAATACGGCGCAATCGAATACGGCGGGTTGCCAGTAAACGCCGCGTTTTCGGAACACGTTGTGCAGCAACTATCTTCAATCAATGGCCGCTGCTCCCAGTCGACCTGGGCAGGAACAATCAGGACATAGTTGGAGACGGTTGATGTGTTGCGCCCGTGAGCTTTTCGCTGCGGGACGCGATCACCAATCTCACGCCGGGCCGTGACAGCTGAAATGTTTCGCGGCGGACAACCAGGTGGACGATTCGTCACCCAAAACCCGTCAGGCCATTTCAGTCTGACCGGGATCGACCGCGTTGAGGAGCCGTTTGAGTTCGTGTCGCTTCTCGGCGCGGAGGTTGGACAGGACAGCATCCTCGGCCCGGCCAACGGCCGCTTCGGCTTTTTCCAGCAGCGTCTTGCCCTCGGTAGTCAGCCGGGCCGGGCGTGCCCGACCGGAGGACACCGTGGCGGGCCGGTCGACGGCACCCATCTCTTGCAACGTCAACAGCACGTAATTCATGGACTGCGGCGAGATGCTGGCATCCCGGGCCAGATCGGCACTGGACCGACCCGGCGATGCCGACAGGCTGCGCAGGCAGACGAACCCGGGCAGCGTCAGGCCCAACGGGCGCAGTTCCGCGGTGACGGCCGGGCGCAAGGCCGCCAGGATTCGGTACAGCAGATAACCGAGTGGAGCCTCTCCCATGTCATGCATTTTGACATATCTCAGGCGCTTTGATAATTATTGGTGCATGACTGAACCCAAGGACTCCGAGTTCGCTTACCAGGGCGAGATTCCCGGGTTGGGTCTGGGCGCTAAGCCGCCGTGGAGTATCGACGAGCCGCAATCCGACATCGCCACCCTGGTCGAGCAGGGCGAGGTTCACGGCGAGGTCCTCGACGCGGGCTGCGGGGAAGGCATCACCGCCATGCGGCTGGCCGAATTGGGTTACACCACGGTCGGATTGGATGCGGCGCCGACCGCCGTCGACGCGGCCCGCACCGAAGCGGCCCGAGGCGGTCTGGGCAACGTCACCTTCGAGGTCGCTGACATCAGCGACTTTGGCGGCTATGACGGCACGTTCGGCAGGATCGTGGAGACTGCGCGCTATTTCGCTCCATCCCCGTGGCCGCGCGGGAGGGCAACCCAGCGATCGATCGTCCGCGCCCCCGCCCCCGGTGCGTCCTATTTCGTGCTGGTCTTCGACCGGGCCGGGGTGCCCAACGGGCCGCCCAACGCCGTCACCGCCGGGGAGCTGCGCGAAGTGGTGTCCCAACACTGGACCATCGACGACATCGCCCCGGCCCGCATCCACGTCAACGCCGGGCTCGCCGCGATGCCCGGTGCCGAGGTCCGTGACGAACCCGACGGCCGCGATTCCCTGCCCGCCTGGTTGCTGACCGCGCACCTGACCTGACCACCACACCTTAAGGAGAACCGTCGGATGTCTGATCCCCGGCCACCGCGGTGGCTCAAGCCGATGAACAAAGTGCAGATGGCCTTGCAGAAATTGGGTATTCCGACCGGACCGGTCCAGGTCCTGACGGTCCCCGGCCGCAAGTCAGGCCAACCGCGCAGTACACCGATGACGCCGTTCGAGTTGAACGGGCATCTGTACACCGCGTGCGGTTATCCGGGGGCGGACTGGGCGCGCAATGCCCGCGCCGCCGGCGCCGGAACTCTGTCTCGGGGCCGCAAAGCCCGTCAGGTCCGCATCGTTGAACTGACCGCCGAGCAAGCCCGGCCGGTCTGGCGGGCATTCCCCACCTCGGTGCCCGCCGGTGTCGGGTTCTACAAGCGAGCCGGACTGGTACAACAGGGAACCCCGGAAGAGTTCGAAGCACTCGCCCATCGATGCGCGATCTTCCGGCTGGAGCCGTCCCCACAGGATGGGCCGGGAAACCGGTGAGCCTGGAACTGCTGCACAATGTCGTCGTGTTCGCCCATCTCGTCGGGTTCGCGATGCATCGATAGAACCGGTACCCACGTTGGGCCACCGCTCGATGAACAACCCAAGACCGTGCTCCGCGCTGAAGCGCTGGTAATACTGGGCCCGGAAACTGGCGCGCTCACAGTCCAACAGGCGATCGCTGCGGGAAACCTCAGCGGCGACCAACATGACCTCGCGGCGGTACTTACCCTCGTTGACGCCAACACGGCTGCGCAGACGAGGCCAGCAGACTACTGGAGCGCAAACCGCGCTACTCGGGACAGTCGAGGCCCTGGCTGCCGCAGTGGCCCACGGTCACGACTTCTCCCCTTGCCAAACCTCGGAACATTCGCGATTCACCGTGAGGAATACGACGGGATCGAATATGGCGGGTTACCAGTAAACTCCCCCCTGGCCAAATTTCGCTGCCGTCCAACGGTTCTCGCTTATCGTGCGAGGCCGAGGAATGCCATCATCGCTCGCTCGACTTCGACGACTTGTTCCGCCGTCAGCCGACCGACTCGGGCGTGGACGTTCGATCTCCTGACAGTTGTGAGCTTGTCGATCATCACGTCACTGTCGTGGTCGAGTCCGGATAGCCGACCGTTTCCGCCGGCTATCCGAATGCGTATCAGCGGAGCATCCAATGGTGTGCTGGTCATCGGCGCAACCGTTACCGAGTTGGTCGCATCGAAAAGATCATCCTGAACAATCACCGCGGGTCGCGGTTTCTTCGTGTAGACACCCCCCGCTACGGTCCAGATCTCTCCTCGGTTCACTCCTCGTCCCATGGCGTCGAGACAGCTTCGATGAAGTCCTGGTCATCGCTGCTTTCATCCGCCCGTGCGACCAGCGAGGATTGGCGATGCGCCTCGGCGGAAAAACTCTCAGTGCGCACGTCAGGCACCCAGACCTGCAGCGGCCGTAGGCCGCGCTCCCGCATCCGCCTTCGGTACTCGCTGACCCTCTCCCTCACTGCCATGCCCACATGTTACATGTAACGAGCGTCTGAGCGATGGAATAAAATGGGCGGCCTGGACAGCAAACAAGAATCCAAGCCGCAGCTTCCCATCTGCGGATTCGCCTGGGCGGTCTGCATATTGCATCAGATGAATCAACCCGCCTCCGCACGGCACTCGCTCGTGAGCACGCAACGCGCGGCGATAGACGCCTGCTCTTTGCGCCGTTCTCGACGTTCGCATTGGGATCTCGACGACGGCACTGTCCCTCGTCGGACGGTCACCGCCCGATGTCCATTTGGAAACGTAACCATCGCGCGTCTACCGTTAACAGCAGTCACATCGTTAACATCGCGCGATGCGCAATTTGTCCCCGGCGGCCAGCCATGGACGGCTGCGTACGGTTTCCCGGCGCGACGCGTTGCGCTACGCGACTGCGTTGGCCGGTCTGGGTGCCGCATCAGTAGGATGCGGCACGCCCCCGGCGGCCGCAGCCGCTCCTCAACTGATCGACTTCGCCGCGCGCCAGATTCCGGCGCAGCAAATCCGAGCTGCCGGATATAGCGGGGTGATCAACTACGTCTCGCGGTCACGTCCTGGCTCGTCGTTTGGCGCCAAGCCGATCACTCGGCCCTACGCCGAGTCACTAACAGCCGCGGGCTTGGTGATCGTCAGTAACTACCAATACGGCAAGCCAGATGGGACGGCGCCGTCGGACTTCACGCGGGGCTACGCCGGCGGCATCGCAGACGCGCGTACTGCTTGGCAGCTGCACACCGCGGCAGGCGGCGGCCAGAGTGCTCCGATTTTCTTCACCATCGACGAGGACATCAACCGCGACACTTGGAATCGCCTCGCGCTGCAGTGGTTTCGTGGAATCAATGCGGTTCTTGGAGTCCAACGCACCGGGGTCTACGGAGGCATCAATGTCTGCCAGTGGGCCGCGACCGATGGCGTTATCGGCTTTTCGGGCACAACTGGACGCCGGTGGGCCTGGCAAACTCGAGCCTGGTCCGGCAATCGGGTCCACCCCGCCGCCGTTCTGTATCAGCGCGTGGTGAGCACCGCGTCCAATCCCGGCCCGCGGGTCGGCGGACTCGAAGTCGACGTCAACGACGTCCTGGCCCCCGACTGCGGCCAGTGGAACCTCCATCCGTATGGCGACGTGCGGTAGGTGCTGTACCGGCAAGTGGCAGCTGCGATCACCGCCGGCCGGCCGGCGCCACTCCGTCGCAGGAATACGGCACCATCGAATATGACGGGTTACCGGTAAATCTGGCTGTTTTCGCTGGATGTGTTGCGCTGTGTCCCAATGATTTTCGTGGTTGCGGCCATCCGATGTGTCGGTGCAGCTTTTAGAGATCGAGCACGATGCGCAGTGCCGCATCAACGCGGCGCATATCGTCGAGGCTGAGGAACCCGACGCCCTTACCCAGCCGTCCCGGGTCAACCGCGGCCGTCTGCTCGGCAAGTATTCGGGTGTTCATTCCGCCGATTTCGACCTGGGGACGAAAGCTTGCGGCACGAGCTGACGTGGACGTGGGCGCTACCAGCCAGGTCGACAGTGGTAAGTGAGCGGACTGGACGACGACGGCATAGCGGGAGCCGGACTGCTCGCGACCGCGGCTCCCCCGCGGGGCGTGCAACTGAAAGATCTCACCACGCACGCAGCGTCTCCATATCGCGCAGCACCTGCATACCTTCAGCGCGGTCGGACTCGTCTTCGGCAAGCATTTCCGCCTCAGCGCGAATTGCTGCATTAGCCTTTCGCCGTGCTGCATCAACGAGGGCGGCTCGAACCGCCGCGGATACAGCCGTTCCATCCTTGGTCAAGACCTCTAGTGCCTTCGATGTGTCTTCGTCTGGTCGGAAGGTGATCGTGTCAGCCATGGCAATAGTGTACGACACTTTGTAAGACGATGACCTTATTCGCAGCCTCTCAGGCTCAGAAGCAGATGGCCAGGAGGAGGGTCCGGAGCGGTTGGATTTTCAGTGGCGGTCGCCGCTAGGTGCAACGATACTGCCCGTTGAGCACACAATTGATCGGTGGCGAGTAGGCACCACTTAGCACGCCTCGGAAACCACCTGTAGCTGAGCCACCGGGCGCAATGACACGATTCCAATTTGCGGGGGTGACGACAAAGTGTGTGCCAGATTGGCTGACGGTGCTGTTCCACGCGTGCGAGACGGATTGTCCGAGCGGCATGTCGAATTCAAGCTTCCAATCGCTTAGCGGCACCATGCTCGCGTTGGTGATGGTGAAGCGGGCGATGAAACCGGTCTGCCACGTATGTTCCACCGACAACTTCGCCGTGACCGCGGCCGCGTAGGCTACCGGGGCGATGGCGAGTCCGAGGATAACCATTAATACCGCCACGGTTACGTGAAGCGCTGTGCGCCAGCGCTTCACGTAGTTGTCCAGTCCCGGCATAACAGCCAACACTAAAGCCGAACGGGCGTTATCGGCCCTTCGCGTCGCAGGTAAGCTGCAGTACCTTTGCTCAAATGAAACCGTCGTGAAACCTTGGTCTCGATCCACCCGAGCGCTATGTCCGTGCCGCCGGTCCAGCAGATTGCGGCAGTGGAAATAGGTGTCGGAATCTTTCGACGAGCGCGCGGTCGCCCGCTAGGCGCAGCGATCCATCACCAAGGATTTCGTCGAGGTCACGGTCGGTGCGTAGCAACGTCAGCAGCGTGGTCTGATCGGTTTCCAATGTGGCGTCCGGCCGTTCGTGCTCGCCGCGCGCGACGGTGAGCTCACCCCCGGTGATGCGGAGCCGGAACGACTGGTCACCTAGGCGTATGGCGATTGTCGCGTCCATACCCGCCGCGGCCTCGCGGTCGAAAAGCGCTGTCAGCGACAGCATCACGGAATCGACGCCAATTGGCGCGTGGTAGGGCATTGTCGGTGAGCGGCTGGCCCAGCGAGCCAGGTCGAGAACGATCGGCGCCAACTCGGCTCCCCAAGGCGTCAATTCGTACACCCATGACGCGCTGGGTGGGCTGAGCCGACGACGACGCACCACTTCTGCGTCGGTGAGCTCGCGCAACCGCTGGGTCAGCATGTCCGGGCCGGCGCCCGGCAGGCCGGCCAGTAGATCGGTGAAGCGTTTGGGGCCCAGCAATAGTTCGCGAACCACCAATAACGCCCAGCGCTCCCCGATCAGGTCTAGTGCGTGGGCCACTGCGCAGCCGGTGTCGTATCTGCGTTTTCCTGCCATGGACCCTATGCTACCAGCAATAATTCAACAATCCAACTATTTACTTGGGTTTTCCAAGTAACGCTGTTAGCGTCGGAATGGTCCCACCCGGGACGGACCACGAAGGAGATGAAAACCATGCCTGTGTTCACCGTCGACGCGCCCAACGGGGCGACGCAGAACGCCAAGCAGACGATGTTGAAGGAGATCACCGACGCGCTCGATGAGGCCTACCACTTTCCCGACACGCGTGGCTGGCTGCGCGAGTACTCGGGTGAAAACGTATCCCAAGACGGCCGCGTGCAAGCCGAGCCAGTGCGGCCGGTGGTGTCCTTGGAGGCGCCGGAACTGGCCAGTCTGGACGCCAAACGCAAGCTGGTCCAAAAGATCGAGTCGGCCGTCGGCGCGGCCTATGACGGGATCGCCAATATCGAGGAAGTCCTCGTGCTGATCAACCACTACCCATTACGGGACGTCGGCTGGAGAGGGAGCCTTCAATCCGATAAGCCAGAAATTGTTGCCGCCGTTACCGCGCTGAATCGCTGAGATTCCCGCCCGGAAGCACGCTCGCTGTCCGACTCGGACCACGGTGCTGACACGGCATCTTGGTCCGAGTCGGTAGTAAGCAATCTTGTACCGCTTGCAAGGTCAAGGACAAAGCCGGCGGAATTCAACCATGAAGGGCACATGCGTCATGACCGATGCCAACGACGAAGTTATCGCAGAATTCCGCGCCAGCGCCGGGTTAGTGCTTGAGGCCATGGGTGGGCACTTCGATGGGGTGCAGTTGCTCCTGCTGCACACCACAGGCAGGCGCAGCGGCCGACACCACGTGATTCCCCTGGTGTACATCGAAGACGGTGAAAGATTCGTCGTCGCGGGCTCCAACGCCGGTGCGGACCGGGAGCCGGCCTGGGTGGCCAACGTTGTTGCCATGCCGGAGGTGGTCGTCGAGGTGGGTGAGCGGACACTGACCGCGAAGCCGACGGTCTTGCGGGACGGCCCGGAACGCGACCGCCTCCACGCCGTAATGGTGGCCTACTCCCCCGACATCCGCGAATACCAGACCCGGACCGACCGCACGTTCCCGCTCATCATCTTGGAGCCGGCCCCCACCTGATCCGCTGCCACTGTTGTTGAGGGTGGGCGCCTAGGCCGTCATCGGGTTGCGCGGCAGCGAGCAAACTTAACGAGAACGGCTGAGGCGACGCGAGTTTGACTGTTCTCAGGCGAGGCCAAGGTGCGACGCGGCGGCCGTGACTGCATCGTCGTCGATAGCGAGGGCCCGGACGCTGCGCACGCTTAGCGCACCGAGGGCACGGTCGAACAATGTCACCTGAATCCAGCTCGCCTCCAGAGTCGACCACCACCGGAGCCCGGCCGCATTGGAATGAAGTTCGAACTGACCGACAGCGTAGGCCTGGGTGGCTGAGCGCTGACCGGTCGCTACAACCGACGGGCGCAGTGATTCGGCCATCAGCACGCCAGGGTCGTCGAGGTCGATAAGCCTCGCCGCCTCTGCGAGCTCCAACTCAGCCAGCGCGAGCTGTCGACCCGAGCGAATGAGTAACTCGGACTGCAGGTCCCCCGTGCCACGGAATGGTGCGAGCATCTCGGCGACCGCCGAGACGGCCGCCTCGGCCACGTAGAGACAGCCGTACCGATCGGGAGCGTCGTGACGTCCGCTGCCCTGATATGCCCTGGGAATCCAGAGAGCATGGCCGGGGTTCCCGGCCGGGGCCGACGGATCCCATGGCAGGACCCGCCACAGTTTCATGCGAAACTACCGGCTCGCTCGTTTGCGATCGCGTCCAATACCTCTCGCGCCTGGCCGCGACGAATGAGATCCAACGGCCGGCGATCTCCCAAGCTCGGGTTCAATCCGACCAGCCAGCGCTCAGCGGCCTCAGTCGAATAAAGGCGCAACAAGTGCGCCATCACGAGCTCCAGCAGGTCCACCCGCGCCGCGTTGACGTCGTCGATCCCCTGGCCTCGGCGCCACCGCGTGATCTGCGCGGCGTTGACACCGAGCAGCTCAGCCAGACGCCGCTGCGAGCCGAAGTCACGGCTCAGGGCGGTTACCTTCTCTTCGGTTGACACAGGCACAAGTCCAATTTAGCGCAACATATTATGTTGCGCAGATCCGTGCAGCGACGGGGGCCGCCGGCATCGCGCCCCCCCTGGCAACCGCCCTCGACCACGCAGTTCAAACTTGTTGCTCATGACGATTGCGGAAGACGTCGAAGCCGAACGGGCGGCATTAACGGAGTCGTTGATCGAAGCCGGCGCGTCGGCTCGTACCGCATGTGGTGAGTGGACTGCGCTGGATCTCGCGGCCCACCTCGCAGCGGAAGAACGCATCGGTGGTGTGACGACCTTCGTCGCTCGATCGCTCGCGGTGCGTGGCGTTTCCGTGTCGGGCACGCCGAAACTCGTCGACACCGCCATTCGCCTTGAGCGACGCCACGGCTTCGCCGCACTGATCGACCGGTTGCGTCGACCCATGCCATGGCTGCTGTTACGGCCGCGGGTGGCGCCGCTGGCTCTGTTCGAATACTGGACGCATCACGAGGATCTCATCGCGCTCAATGACCTAGCCCATGCGGTACCGGCGACACTGGCGGAGGCCATTCCGCTACTGCTGCGCTATCAGCTCAAGAAGCTGCCCGCCGATATCCGGCTAACGGTCGGCACCAGCGATGGCATCCACCAGTGGTCCGTCGGCCCCACGTCGAGTGCAGAGGTGACGCTCGACGGCACTGCCGCGGACCTGATGCGATGGCTTGCGGGGCGTCGAACGCTGACCGAAATCACCATGACGGGTCCCGAAACCTACGTGCAGACCTTACGTGCGTTCGAGGGTCATGTATGACACCCGCAGCCCCAAGTGCAGGCCCCGACGCCGCGCGGTGTCGTGGTGATGCTTCAATACAGTTGGCGCTCTTCACAATAGACATTGCGTTGATGTCCGACGTTGGGGCGCTCGCCCAACCTCTTAAGCTAGCGCGATGAAGCGTTCGAGGGCCATCGAGCATCTCGTCGAGATGGCTAATGTCGCGTCGGAGTGGCGGGAGCTCAGTAACCGAGGTCAATGGGCCCTCAAGGAGATGTGGGTGGCCGGCGAGCTGCTGTCCTTCGCGCAGACCCTGGAGGCAGGGGTAGTCGTGCTTGTCCTCGATCTTCCCGCCGAGGAGCTCCCCTGGCTGGCCATGCACCCCACCGGGGAAGCGATCGGCCACCAACTGGGACTCGGTAAGCGGCCGTTTTTCTGGTGTTACCGACCGCGCACATGGCCGGTATGGACTTATCAGCATCGCCGGTTGGTGAGGTTCTGGTCCGGTGACAGCGGCCTCGATTCGTCTGCGATTGCGGCCCTTAAGTCACGGCGCCTTGACGGCCTGACCGCCGTGGAACCGTCCGACGACGAGCTGATGACACAGCTGCGGGCTGAGCTCATCGTCTCGCGGCAGCACCTTCGATCGGCGCTTGAGGGCTATTGGGACCGCGACTGGCGTCGGCGTCACAAAAGTTATGACGAATCGCCCGAGGATCACCTGTGGCGCGCAGCGACCGCTGTGTCAGAGATGCTGGACGTCGTTGGCAGGATGGCGAACTAATCCAGCCGCACAACCCTCGCGGCACCGGCCGGGCGGCTAAAAGGCGTGTGGCATAGTTGTGGCATGAATCGCATACGCTTGAGCACCACGGTTGACGCCGGGTTATTGAGCAGCGCGCGCAGCGCGCGGGCGGGTATCACCGACGCCGCCCTCATTGATGAGGCTCTCGGTGCCTTACTCGCTCGCCATCGATCGGCTGAAGTGGATGCGAGCTATGCCGCCTATGACGAGCACCCGGCCGATGAGCCTGATGAGTGGGGTGATTTGGCTTCGTGGCGGCGAGCGGCTGGAGCCTCGTGAGTGCACTGCCGGCACGCGGAGAGGTCTGGTGGTGTGAGACGGCCGAAATCGGCCGGCGCCCAGTTGTGGTGCTCTCGCGTGATGCGGCGATCCCTCGGCTTCGACGGGCACTCGTCGCTCCGTGCACCACGACCATCCGAGGGCTGGCAAGCGAAGTTGCTCTCGACCCTGATCTCGACCCAATCCCCCGACCGTCGGCGGTGAACCTGGACTCGGTCGAAAGCGTCTCCGTCGCGGTATTGGTCAGTCGGATTGGCCGGCTTTCGGAGACCCGGATGCGCGCGGTCTGCGTGGCGCTTGAGGTCGCGGTCGACTGCTCTGAATGACCGCGTCAACAGCGAACAACCGAGCGAGGCGGTTTCGACCGGAACGACAGGCCGGAATCATCGCAGCTTCTGCGCGAATTCGATGATGTTGCCGTCCGGGTCGGCGATGTGAAGCGTCCGTTCATGCCACGGTCGATCCACCGGTCCGCTGAGGATCTCAACGCCGAGCCCTCTCAACCGCTCCGCTTCGGCATCCACGTCTTCGATCCGGAAGCCGATCTCGCCGCAGGGCGGGTTGCCGCCTTCGCGACAGATGAGCTCGGGTAGCTTCGACCGTTCGAAAAGCGAGAACTTAGTGTTATCCATGTCGAACTCGATGTAGCCGTCGCCCTCGGTCCGTACCTTGAGCCCGAGCACTTTCCGGTAGAACGTCACCGACCGTTTGAGCGACTCGACATATTGGATGACGTAGTCCACGCGAGGCATGAAATACACCGTATCGACTTCCAGGCGCCTCGATCGTCTCCCGCAAATACCTGCTGCCCGCGCTACAACCGCGTTAGGCTCTTCGATGTCCGGCCACATCGTGCATCAGGAGTCCGCCATGAAGTCCGATGCAAAGGGGCTTAGCGAAGACGCCCGTCGGCTCCGCGAGTTCGCAGCATTCGACAAGTTCTCGGATGATGAGCTGGAGCGTCTCGTCCGAGCAGCAAATCGCACATCGACGAGGGTGCCATCGCCGCTGATTCATGAGCAGACTCCGTCGGATGCCTGCTACATCCTGCTCAGCGGGGAGGCCGGGGTGTACGTCGGCCAGGATCGCATTGCGGTAGTGGGGCCAGGCGAGATGATCGGGGAATCTGTGCTGCGCCGGGGGACGCTGCGTTCTGCGACCGTAACGACGACCGGCCCGGCCGATGTTCTGCGCATCGGGCGCGATGATCTCGTCGGATTGCTCGACGACATTCCCGCGCTGCGTGAAACCATGGACGCAACTGTCGCGCGCCACGTGCCCGTAGCTCCGCCACTGAAGCCAAAACCGCAACGCTCCAAGGTAAACGCCTCGGTGTCGACGGATTTGGTCGAGCGGTTCGAGCAGGCGGCCAACACCGCCGGTGTGAGTCTCGCGACCGCGCTCGGGGATGCGCTCACCCAGTGGATCGAACGGAGCAGCACAGCCGCTTCCCCGTAGCCTCCGGTAGTAGCTTGAGCTAAATATGCTGTCCCCCAGCACCTTCCATGACCGTTGCTCCGGCAGGCCGCGTCCGGTACGGTGCGCTCATGTGCGATCGAAACCGCCGCTTCCTCCTCCGCGAACGTCCCACCGGACGCATTGGCCCTGACACGTTCGAACTCACCGAGGAGGCGGTCCCCGAGATCGCCGACGGTGAGGCGCTGGTACGCGTCGACTGGATCTCACTCGATCCGACGAACCGCGCGTGGATCAACGACATGCCGTCGTACTTGCCGCCGGTCGGCATCGGCGAGGTTATGCGCGCAGGCGGGCTGGGTGAAGTGATCGCGTCGAAGAATCCGAACTATGCGGTCGGCCAGATCGTGCAGGGCCTTGTCGGGTGGCAGGAGTATGCGGTCGTCTCGGACGCGATGCCGTTGCTGCCGGTTGAGGTCGCCAAGGGCGTTTCCCCCAGCGCATATCTCGGCGCGCTCGGGATGACGGGCCTTACGGCGTGGATCGGGATCCGCGACATCGGCAAGCCTCAGCCGGGTGAGACGGTCGTCATCTCGGCCGCGGCCGGCGCGGTCGGCTCGGTTGCCGGCCAACTCGCCAAGGCCGATGGCGCGCGTGTTGTCGGAATCGTCGGCGGCCCCGAGAAGTGTGCGCTGCTGACCGAACAACTGGGGTTTGATGCGGCCGTCGACCACCGCGCAAACGACTGGGCCGCCCAGCTTGCCGCAGCGACACCTAACGGCATCGACGTCGACTTCGAGAACGTCGGCGGTGAAATCATGGATGCGGTCTTCGCGCGTCTCAACATTCGCGCACGCGTTGCGCTATGCGGGCTGATCTCCGGCTACAACTCGGCTGACCCGCCGCCTGGACCCCGCGCGTTCGGCAACCTGCTCGTCCAGCGTGCCACGTTGCAGGGGTTCATTGTTCTCGACCACTTCGGTCAGGCGTCAGAAGCAACCGCCGAGATCGCCGGCCTGATCGGCGAGGGCAGGCTCACGCCGCTCGAGACGGTCGTCGAGGGCTTTGAGCAGCTGCCGACGGCCATCAATATGCTGTTCGACGGCAAGAATGTCGGCAAGCTCGTCGTCAAAACAACCGGCTAGTTACTGCGGGTGGGTGGCCAGATAGTCGTCGACCGGAATCCGTGACGGCGCAGCGTAACCGACGGGTAGCAACACATCTCCCGCGGTCGTGTAGTAATAGACGTCCCAACGGTAATAGCCGTTAAACGCGATGGGATCGGCTGCGAGCACCGCTGCGTATTGGTTGACCGCCCGCACGTATTCGTTCGCGTGGTTGTACCGGTACAGGGCGTGATCACGGTTGGTGGCAAAGCCATTGGCCGCCAGGTAGCGGCCCGCTGCCAAGATGCTGTCGCGCGGTGACTGGATATCGCCGCCCTCGCCGTAGGCGCCGAACGTCGAGGGCAAGAACTGCATTGGGCCCTGCGCGCCGGCGGTGCTCGGCCCGACGATGCGCCCAAAGCCGGTTTCGATGAGGTTGATCGCGGCCAGGTAGGTCCAGTCGACGCCGGACTCCGACTCCGACTGGTGGTAGTAGCTCAGCAGCTCGTCGGCTGGGGCGGGCGGCTCGATGCGCCACGCGGGCAGCGTGTCTTTCACCTCTGCCATCGCCCGGAGCTGGCGGCGGGCGTCGATGTTGCGGTCGTAGACCTCGAGTAGCGACGGCGGGATGCGCGGTCGCGTGATTGCATCCCATTCGGGGTGTCGCCCGATGGCCCGATAGGCCGCCTGCTGGCGGCGCGCCGCCGTCACCAGCGTTCCCTCCGCCGTCGATGCATCACGCAGCGCGAGCTCGTCGGCGACAAGGTCGTCCGCCAGTTGCGCGGGGTCTGATGCCAGCTGTGGCTGCGCTCGCTCGGGCCTGCTCGGCGCCGCCGCCACCGTTGTGGTTGACACGAGCGTTGCAGCGGCTACTTGCTCTGTTGGCGGCGCAGTTGGCTTTGTACACCCGACGAGTGCGAACATGATCGTGCCGAGCACAAGCGGAACAACGACTACGCGGTTGCGGCTCACTGTGATCACTTCCGTCGAATCCACGCTGCGACAATAGGTTTCGTGAGTCAGTCGGCCAAGGCGCGTCCTATCATCAGCGGATCAGCCTGACCCACTGCGTCGCGATCTTTGTCATCGTAGTCAAACTTGTCTAGGAAGTGCCTCATGGCGTTGATCCGCGCACGCTTCTTATCGTTGCTTTTGACCACAATCCACGGCGCGAAATCGGTGTCGGTCGCGTCGAACATCTCCTCCTTAGCCGCGGTGTACGTGTCCCATCTGTTGATTGACTCGATGTCCATTGGCGAAAACTTCCACTGCCGGACCGGGTCAACCATTCGGATGGCGAACCGCGTGCGCTGCTCTGCCCGTGATACCGAGCACCAGAACTTGGTCAGGCTGATCCCGTCGTCGATGAGCAACTGCTCGAAAAGGGGCGCCTGCCGGATGAATTCGGCATATTGCTCGGGAGTGCAGAACCCCATCACCTTCTCCACACCTGCGCGGTTGTACCACGACCGGTCGAACAGCACTATCTCACCGCCTGCAGGCAGGTGGGCAATGTAGCGCTGAAAGTACCACTGGGTGTTTTCGCGTTCGCTGGGCTTATCCAGCGCCACTACCTTCGCGCCGCGTGGGTTCAGATGCTCCATGAATCGCTGAATCGTTCCGCCCTTACCAGCGGCATCGCGGCCCTCGAACAAGATCGCATGGCGAGCGCCAGTGCGTTTGGTCCATTTCTGCAACTTCAGCAGCTCGATCTGCAGCCGTCGCTTCAGCGGCTCATACTCGTCGCGCGGCATCCGCTCGTCGTAGGGATAGTTCTCGCGCCACGTGTCGACCGGGTTGCCGTCGCGGTCGAGCAGGACGGGAGCGTCGTCGTCCTCGTCGTCCACGGTGTACCCGTGTTCGCTGGTCGAAAGGTCATCCAGGTCAATGTCAGTCATCGGCAGACGCTATCCACAAAAATTATGGTGTCACTCCCGACGCTGAAACGCCCGGGTAATTGGTTGGAGCGCTCAGACGGTGAGCAGTCCTATGCCGAGTGAGGCCAGGCCCACCGCGAGCATCAACCCGCCGGCGTACACAAGAGCGATCAGCGCGTTGGGGCGCTCGCGACCTGCGCCCATCGATGAGAAGAAGAAGCCGCCGGGCATCAACAACGCCGCGATCGGCACCCCGATGCGTGATACCCAACCCCAGAAGCCGGCCATGTCCACGACCTCGGCGTAAAGCAACGCCGTTAACGACAGAATCAGCAACACTCCCGCGTGGGCATGCCCGGCACGCGCGAACGACATCTGAAACGGTGTGGCCGGGGCAGATCCACGCACCAGCTTCACCAGGTAGAGACCGCCAGTCTCCACGGTGACCAGGGACAGTAGCAAGATCCCGGCAAGGATCCGGGTGACATCAGACATCGAGTCGCCTCTCAATCGGATACTTTTGGTATCCAATTATTGGATACCTTCGCTACCTGATATGTCAAGATGGACTCATGCGACTGGCTGAGCTGTCCTCACGGAGCGGGGTCGCCGCTTCGACCATCAAGTACTACCTGCGGCTCGGGCTGCTTCAACGCGGTGAGTATCAGAGCAGCACCTGGGCGATGTACAACGATTCGCACCTGCGTCGGCTCGCTCTCATCCGCGCTTTGGTTGAGGTGGCCGGGCTGCCGCTCGAGGCGGTGCAGCGGGTCGTCGAGGTGGTCGACGACGAGTCGGTGCCGTTGCACCGCGCGCTCGGAACCGCGCAGTGGCTGCTGTCTCCCAGTCCCGCCGAGGCGCCAAGCGCCGGGTCGACGGAGCGTGTTGATGCCCTGCTTGCCCGGCACGGCTGGGAGTTGGCGGTCGACAGCCCGCACCGCGCCGTGCTCGCCGGCGCGCTCGACCGGCTCGACAACCTTGCATTCCCAGCCAGCGATACGCGGCTCGACCTGTACGCAGAGGCACTCGGCGAACTCGCGCCGAGCGAGGTGGAAGCGGTCACCGCCGAGGCCGAGCGCGCAACCGCGATCGAGCACCTGGTGATCGGAACCTTGCTCTACGAGCCGCTATTGGCCACGATGCGCCGGATGGCGCAGGAGGCCGAGTCGGCCCGCCGCGCCGGCCGCCCGTGACGTGATCCCTGGCTAGAGATCGCCGGTGAAATCAGCGCTGAGCCACCGGTCCGGCCGGATGGTGAATAACACGTTGTCCCCAGACTCGATGTCGCGAACGAATGCGCGCCCACCCTCCTCGCCGAGGTAACGGATGGCGATGGCTTCGCGCGCCTCGATTGGGCTAGGCGCGGTGCTGTCGACGACGGTGCCCTCGACGACCACGTACTGATAGGGCAGTTCTTCGCGTTGGACGACCAGAGTTACCGTGCCCGCGCGCTCGATGAGCCGAGCCTTGCGAGTAGCTGGCGAGGTGCTTATCCGGATGTTTCTTCCGGGCGTGTAGTCATACCAGATCGGGACACTGGCCGGCGGCCGGCCGTCGGTGGCTGCAACCGACAGCACGGCGACGTGCTTGGCTGCGAGGAACTCCTGGCATTCGGTTTCGCTGAAGCGTTTCACGCCGACTGAGAACGCACAGCCCGACGTTCTATTCCCCGGCCGTTGACCTGGAGTTGGCAGTATCTGGCAGCTCGCCACATGGATCTGGCAGCACCATTGAACTTCGATTTTGGCTAGATCCTGAATACCGACTATTCGAGGAGGAGCGACCGACATGGCAGAGCTCGCACTCAAGCAGGCCACGATCGAATATCAGGAATTCGGGCCGCAGGATTCGGCGCACACCGTGCTGTTCGTTCACGGCATCCTGGTCGACGGGCGACTATGGCGCGACGTCGTCGAGGGATTGACGCTTCGCGGTTTTCGCTGCATTGTTCCCACGTGGCCGCTGGGCTCACACACCATCCCGGTTAACGATGCCGCCGCACTCTCGCTATCCGGCGTCGCGGAGATGATCAACGACGCGATTGTCGCTCTTGACTTGTCCGATGTGACACTGGTCGGCAGCGATACCGGAGGAGGGTTGTGTCAGCTGGTGGTCGACGACTATCCGGACCGAATCGGCCGCCTAGTGCTCACCAACTGCGACGCCTTCGACCAGTGCCCGCCCTACCCGTTCGACATCGCGTTCGGCCTGCTTCGCGGACCGATGTCGATCAAGTCGCTGTTCGGACTAATGCGGTTGCAGACGCTGCGCCATTCGCCACTCGGCTTCGGCCTGCTGTCCAGCCAGCCCGATCCACACCTCACCTCCGCATGGCTGCAACCCTGCCTGCGGGACTCACGCATCTGCCGCGACCTTGCGGCGCTGCTGCGTCAGGTGGCCACCGCCGATCTCACCGACGTGGCGACGCGCCTCCCCCGGTTTACCGGGCCGGTGACGCTGGTGTGGGGCCAGCGGGACCGCTGCTTCACCCCGGACCTGGGTCGACGCCTGGCCGGGCTATTCAGCAATGGCAAGCTGATCGAGGTTCCCGACGCGAAAACCTTTGTTGCCCTCGATGATCCCTCCGCAGTCATCGAGGCGATTGCCGCGAGCGCTGCCTAGAAATCCGACTCCTCAACAAAGCGCTACAGCAGACCCGGCAAAGAGTCGGCCCCATTCATGACGAGCCGCTGACTGGGCATCGATGAAGCTGTGAGACGATTTTCCGCCGCCACCCGCGAGATGGACCAGCGCCCAAGCCATCGCGAACACCGGCATCTGATGACGTTGTGCCGCACCGAGCAGTTCGTGCAATGCCGTCTCCGAAGTGCACCGGCGAAGGCCGATCAGGATCCCTTGCGCCGTGTCCAGGATACGACCGCTCTGCAGATCAGAAGTCATTTGGGGGTGAGCCCAGTTCGTCATCATGCCGTGCTTACCTCCTGTTGATCCGTTCTGATGTCTGCTACCCGCATTGCGGACGAAGAATCCCCGTGCACGCCTGTCCCTCGCGCGCATGCCGCTATTGCACCCTGTGCCATGATTTGGGTATCGATGCCGTTGCGCCAGATCACCGTACGCATCGGTATGTACCTGTGATCGCCTTGAGACGTACCGGCAGCATCAGATAGGCCACACCTCGCGCCGCCAGGCGGCGTCCCAGAACATCCACTCATAGCGGACGGTGGTGGCGAAATGTGCCCGGGCGCGGGCTTCTTCGGTAGTGCATAGGGTCTGACCGACGTCGTCGGCCAGCGCCAGCACCTCGGCGACGGTGGTCCGATACTCGTCGTCGGCGTAGGTGTCGATCCAGCGCTGGTAGCGCGGATCGGGCGAGCCGCGCTTGACCAACTCGGACCCCACCTCCGCATAGATCCAGTAGCACGGCAGGACTGCGGCGAACCCCTCGGCGAAGGTGCCGCCGTACGCGGTGGCGAGTAAATAGCTGGTGTAGGCGCGGGTCGTCGGTGCGACCGGCATGGCGTCGAGGCTTTGGAGGCCCAGCTCGGGCAACAGCGATTCGTGCAGAGCGAGCTCGACGTCGACGATGCTGGCGGCGTGCCGCGCAAACATGCCGACACGATCGTGGGTCGGCGCCTTGCTGCCCACGATGGTCAGCGCGCGGGCAAAGTCGTGCAGGTAGTGCGCATCCTGGGCGACGTAGTGGGCGAAGATGGCCGGGTCCAGGCGGCCGTCGGTAAGCCCCGTTAGGAACGGGTGCTCCAGGATCGCCGCATAGGTACCGGCTGCCTCGGCCCACAGCCTTTCCGTCCAACCATTCCGCATCACAGCCCCGCTTCGGGTGGGTCAATCAATGTCCGAAAGCTCGCCGCCGGATAGACGGATGCGCCTGAGTTTCGGACTCGATCGGCCAACGCGATGTCCGATGTCACGACGGTGATTTCCTGGGGTTGACCGTCGCCGCGGACCAGCCGGACGATCTCGTCGTCACCGGAGTTCGCGGCCGCTTTGGGTGCGTGGGCTACCTCGATCACCGATGAGCGAATCGGCGGTGTGGTCGGGCGCTCGAAGACCACCGTCACCTGGTGGTCTTCCGCCGAGGCCCATCGCTCGAGCTGCTCGACGAGCCGGGCCATCGCCCGGGGGCGGTCCTTCCACCAACCGTCCGGGCGACTCCCGATCACGTTCATGGCGTCGACGATCCACCGCATCTGTGCGACGGTACGGGCAAAGGCTTTAACGCACACCCAATGCGCCGCTGAGGTATTCAGCGCGGCACGCTCGTCGAGCCAGTTTGCCGCTGGTCGTGCGTGGGATGGCACCTGCCGGACGTAAGCGCACATCGGCGGCGGCTAGCCCATGGCGGTCCGATACCGCCGCCCTGATCGCGTCGATCGCCGGCTGCGGATCAGCGCGGCTGGTTCCCACCGCGCGTTCGGCGATGATGACCAGGCGCGGGCCGGTGTCGCCGGTATCGGCTCCCGGCAATTCAATGGCCGGTGCGGAAAACGCCGCGACATAGCCACGTCGCACCATCGGCGAAGCCTCCGCGGTAGTGGCCTCGATGTCCTGCGGGTAATGGTTGCGGCCGTCAACGGTCACCAGGTCCACAATTCGGCCGGTGACGTAGAGCTGCCCGTCGAGATACATCCCCAGGTCCCCGGTCCGCAGCCAGGTGCCTTCGATCGGTGAGCCATCGGCGTGGCTGCCTTCCCTGAGCCGCAACTGCAGCTTGGCGCCGAACGCCTGCCGGGTATCGTTTGGACGCTCCCAGTAACCGCGACCAATGTTGTTGCCTTGCAGCCAAATTTCGCCGACCCGACCGTCAGGCAGTTCCTCGTCGGTGTCGTGGTCGACGATCACAGCCCACTGGCTGCGAGCGACCCGACCGCACGACACGTGTGCCACGGCGTTCTGGGCGTCCGCCGGCACACGCGTGGCGTGCCCGGCGGTCAGTTGCTCGCGGTCGAAGTAGGCAACGGTCGCCTCGGCAGTGGGGTCGATAGTCGAGACGAACAAGGTCGCCTCTGCCATGCCGTAGGAGGGTTTGATCGCCGTGGGTGGCAGCCCATAGGGGGCGAACGCATCGCGGAATGTGGTTATCGCATCGATGCTGACCGGCTCGGATCCGATGATCATCACGACATTGCTCAGGTCGACATTCTCCCCGGGTGCGGGCAGACCGCGCTGCGCCGTCCACTCGTAGGCGAAGTTCGGTGCGGCGGTGACCACACGCCCATGTCGCGATTCAGCGGCCAACGCGTGAATCCACCGCTGCGGCCGTCGGACAAAGGCAGCGGGTGACATTAGGGTGGAATGTCCGCCATATACCGCCGGGAAGCCGATCATCGACAGACCCATGTCGTGGTAGAGCGGTAACCAACTGACGCCATGGGTGTTTCGGTCAAGCAGGTCGATCGACAGGATCATCTGCAGCAGGTTGGTGCCAACCGCGCGGTGGGTGATTTCCACGCCCACCGGGGGCCGGGTCGAGCCCGACGTGTATTGCAAGTGGGAGATATCGTCGAGGCCCAACTCGACATCCACGAACGCATGCCCCGCGGAGTCGGGAATCTCGTCGATGACGATGACTTCGGGCCTTCGAAGATGCGAGAGCTTCTGCAGAAACGTCTGGACGGCTTCGATCGCCGCCGTTGTCGTGAGGACCACCGCGGGTTCTGAATCACGCAGCGCTGTCTCGAGCCGTTCGGCGTGGCCGGGTAATTCCGGCGCGAACAACGGCACCGCAATGGCGCCCGCCTTGACCGCTGCGAAGAAGCCGGCGACATAATCGATGCCCTGCGGTGCCAGGACCGCTACCCGATCACCGCACGCTGCCACGTGTTGCAGGCGTGCACTGATGGCTTGCAGTCGGACGCCGAATTGGGACCAGGTCACTTCGACGGCATGCCCGTCGACGGCGCCGGTGTAGTCCAAGTAGCGATATGCCACCGAATCGCCGACGTGGGCGATGTTGCGGTCGATCAGAGAGATCAACGTGACGCCTGGCGGCAACACAATGCCGCCTTGGGCATCCAGGCAGTCCTCGATCTGTAGCAGCCCCATGACCCGCAGTCTAGGAGCCCGAGCCGTCAGCCCCTGCTAGCTGCGAGGACCATGTGGCGCTTCACAGCGCCGACTCGTGGAGGACCAGACTGATGAAGACATAAGCCATGCACATGAGCAGGTTCATCGAGGCGAGCACCAAGCCGGCGACGATGAGCCACTGAATAGCGCTGCGCCGGCCGCGCGTGACCTTTGCGTGGCGCTGCTGGCGCTCTATCTCTGTTGCGGCCAGCGCGAAGTTCACATCGACGTACTCATCAGAAACCAATGGCGCACCGGCCGCGATTTCCAGCAGGCGCGTCGCTGGGATTCCAACTCCCACACCGGCGAAGCTCCGGCTCATTCGCCGCGCTTGTCTGCGGCTGAGCATTCGGTGTCGTGCGACGTGGCGTTGCGGCGGACTATCCCATTCGTCACCCCAGAGGTTCGACGAGACCGTCATGAGGGATGACTTTAACCGGGTTGGTCCGCAACGGGCTCGTTCACGGAGGACAAGTCGGGAAAACTGTCGGATCGGTCGACACATCCGCCACTTTGGCGTCCTTCTGTCTAATGCCGCCCCTCGCGAACCTTGTATGTGGCAGGCCACGACTTTCGAGACTCGTCTCCCACCAGCGGGGTTCCCAACCCGCCGACCTTGACGTCGTAGGCCTCCTTACCGGAACCGACTTCGCGGTTGGCGTGCTGCTGAGCCAGGTAGTACAGCTCATCAATGGTGGCTTCGTCGTAGGCGACGAAGGTCGTCTTACGGGGCGCGTTGTCGACCTCGGCGCCGAGTCGGTCGGTCAAGATTCTCGACGTCAGCGCTCCCAGCGCCAACAGCGAGAACGGGACCACCCAGTAGCAGGTGAACGCTCCAGTCGTCGTCGCGTCGAGAATCGTGGCGCCGCCGTGCACGATCGGCGGGATCAATGACGACACCGTCATGGCGCCGAAAATCGCGATCCAAATCCACGTCAGCAGCGTCGTTACCCGAACGAAGGGTTCGCTTTTGACCGCGTCGGCGGGCTGGTCAATCTCGGCCAACTCGCGCGCGAAGGGCTTGCCGACCAGCGCCCCGGCAATGGCCACCAGGAAGATCCCGGCGCTGCTCAGCGGCTGAATCCATCGCTCCAGGAACGGCTGACTGGACGTAAACGTCACAACCGCTAACACCAGAAATATGGCGACAGTGCCGATTTCGAACGTGCGCACCGGCATGCGTCGTCCCCATCCGGCCAAGACAGCGACAAGCGCGATGGCCAACGCAACCAGTACAGACGTACCGAAAGGGACGTTGCCGACAAGCACCCAATAGACGATCCACGGCGCAAAGCCATACAGAATGCCCACGAGGGGTCAGTGTATGGCCAGGCGTGAGCGCCCCATCGGGTGCGCCGGATATGGTTGGTCGGAGACGAATCAACTGTGGGGCGGTGACTGTCCATGCGCTACAACCCTCCGCCGAACTGGCCCAAGCCGCCTGAGGGTTGGGTACCGGCACCTGACTGGTCGCCGGACCCATCCTGGCCGTCTCCCCCGCCCGGTTGGAAACTCTGGATCGACGATGCCGGCAGCCCCCAGCGAACGAAGTCCGCGTTGAATCGGATTGAGCGGAGCGGCGACGATGTGGAGTATTTCGGCGATGACCGCGCCTGGTCGGAGGCTGCTGAGTCCGAGGCTTCGGAGCAGTCACTGTCTGCCGAGCAACTGAACGCGGAGCAGCCATCGGCGTCGTCGCGTCCTGTCGAGGTCGCGCCAGAGGACTTATCCGCGCATCACCTGGGCTGCCACACCGCGATCAGGTGGGACGATGAACACCGTTACGACATCGGGACGATCATGGCCATATCGGCAAATTCAGACGCGATCAGCGTCAAACTGGCCGGACTCGACTCGCCGGTGTCGTTCGTACGAGACGCGCAGCGCCGTGACTCCGCCAATCCCCGCCTGTACGTATGGCTTTGAATTTGACCCGGGATTAGCACGGGCCGTGATGGCATCATCGCCATATGGGCTTGCTGTTCCGGCTGGCGGAGCTTCTCATCGTGATATTGCCGCTGGCCGGCGTGGTCATCGCTGCAGTCAAAGCGTTCTCAGCCAACCAGCGGCGCGCCCGAACCAGATCGCCTGAGACCGGCGCCGCCGTCGAGCCTGCAGGTAACAAGGCCGGCAGCCAAGCCGCCCAGTGGGCGTCGATCAAACGCGTCATCGAAGAGCACAGCCGAACCGACGAGCGCTGGCTGGACTACGAACTCGACTTGAGCAAGCTGCTGGACTTCCCGCTCATGACCGACATGCGCAATCCGCTTACCGCGGGCTTCCACAAGGCCAAATTGAAAGCGGACTTCCTGCGGCCGGCAAAGGCCGAGGATCTCCTCGAAGATCGAGAAGCTGCAACGCAGTACCTCGCCGCCGTCCAAGAGTACGTAACCGCGTTCGACGTTGCCGAGTCCGAGGCCGTCCGCCGGCGACGCAACGACTTCTCCCAAGCTGCACAGCAGCGGATCGCCCGCGCGCAGAGCCTGTTTCGGGTGGCGTCGGACTCGGCCGCCACTGCGCAGGAGCGGCAACAGGCCTATGACGTTGCCCGCAAAGAGCTCGACGGCCTGATCGTGTTACCGGCCGCGGCGCAGAAAACGATCGAGCGCAGAATCTCCGGCGAGATCGACGGCTAGGTTTCAACCCGCTCGGGTTCGCTGATCTTGACCAGCATCTTGCCGATGTTGGCGCCGGTGAACAGCCCGTTGAGCGCGTCGACGCACGACTCGACGCCTTGGCACACCGTCTCGCGGTGCGCGAGGCGGCCCTCCTGCTCCCAGCGGCGAAGGTCAGCGAAGGCGTCGTCGAAGCGCCCCCACATGTCGAGGGCGTTGAACCCTTGCATGCGGGCGGTTTTGGCGAGCAGGTTCACGTAGTTGGCCGGCCCGGGATGCTCGCCCGTCAGGTAGCTGGAGATGACGCCGCACAGCACGACCCGCGCCTTGGGTGCCAGCCGGCCCAGCACTGCGTCGAGGATCCAACCACCCACGTTGTCGAAATAGACGTTCACCCCTTGCGGACAGTGCTGTTTGAGGGCGGCCGGTAACTCGCCGTCCTTGTAGTCGATGCACGCGTCGAACCCGAAATCCTCGACCACCGCACGGCACTTCACCGGACCGCCCGCGATACCCACCACGCGGGCACCGGCGATTTTGGCGATCTGGCCGGCCACCGAGCCGGTGGCACCTGCCGCCGCCGAGACCACCACCGTCTCACCCGGCTGGGGCTGGCCGATGTCGGTCATCCCGAAGTAAGCGGTGGCGCCTGTCGGGCCATAGACCGACATCACCGCCAACTGGTCGACCGCCGGCCCGGGAACCGGTGTGGTGAACACATCGTCTCGGACGATGACATATTCCTGGAAGCCCGACAGCGTAGTGACCACATCGCCGACCGCGTACGCGTCGCAGCGTGTTGCCACCACCTCGCCGATCCCGGCTGCCCGGATGACCTCACCCACCTGCACCGGCGGCAGGTAGCCCGGCTGGTCGTTCAGCCAGGTCCGTACGGCCGCGTCGATTCCAACGTAGGTATTGCGGACCAGCGCTTCACCCTCGGCGGGCTCGGGCGCCGGCGTGGTGACCAATTCGGTGTCACCGGGCTGCACCAGCCCGTTCGGGCGACGACGCAGCAGGATCTGGCGGTTGGTGAGGTCGGGCACGATGTGAACCTACCGAAGGCGGCGGTCGCATCGGCACCCGAACCGCGATCAGCAAGCCAGAATTTCGTCGTTTTGCTGCAGTGACAGCCGGGTACTGCGAGCAGGAATGAACGATATGGACCGACTCACGCGAACCGGCGCGCCTCAGCGTGGCCTTACGGGGTGTATCCCTTGTCTACCAAGGGTTTTGCGCACCAAGGCCGAACGTGGTCGATCCCGTCGCTACCGCCGTGACCTAGGCGCACAGGCGTCTATCACCGAAACAATCGCACCGCAATCCACCCGGGCTAGACTTCAATCGTCGGGGGGAATCGCGCTGGACAGGAGCGTAAAACCATGGCCACCACAGTCGAGACGGACGCAGAGACCCGCTCACCGTTCGAGCAGGATATTGCCGCTACGCAGCGATACTTCGACAGTCCGCGCTTCGAGGGGATCATTCGGCTCTACACGGCCCGCCAGATCGTAGAGCAGCGCGGCACGATCCCCGCCGACTACATCGTGGCACGAGAGGCCGCGACGGCGTTTTACCAGCGCCTGCGCGAGCTGTTCGCCGAACACAAGAGCATCACCACCTTCGGTCCCTACTCCCCGGGGCAAGCGGTGACGATGAAACGGATGGGCATCGAAGGGGTCTACCTCGGTGGGTGGGCGACCTCGGCGAAGGGCTCCACGACTGAGGATCCGGGGCCTGACCTGGCCAGCTACCCACTGAGCCAGGTGCCGGAGGAGGCTGCCGGCTTGGTGCGCGCTCTGCTCACTGCCGACCGCAATCAGGAGTACCTGCGTCAACGCATGACCGAGGCGGAGCGTGCGGCCTCTCGGGCTGTCGACTTCCGGCCGTTCATCATTGCCGACGCCGATACCGGCCATGGCGGGGATCCGCACGTGCGCAACCTGATTCGCCGCTTCGTGGAGGCCGGAGTGCCCGGATACCACATTGAAGACCAGCGTCCCGGCACTAAGAAATGCGGCCATCAGGGCGGTAAAGTTTTGGTTCCGTCGGATGAACAGATCAAGCGGCTCAACAGTGCCCGGTTCCAGCTTGACGTGATGGGTGTGCCCGGGATCATCGTCGCTCGCACGGATGCCGAAGCCGGCAACCTCATCGACAGCCGCGCCGACGAGCGCGACCAGCCGTTTTTGCTCGGCGCCACCAACTTGAAGATTCCGTCGTATAAGTCCTGCTTCCTGGCGATGATGCGGCGCTTCTACGAGTTGGGCGTCACGGCGATCAACGGTCACCTGCTCTACTCGCTTCCCGACGGCGAGTACGCCGTCGCGGACGCCTGGTTGGAGCGCTATGGCATCTTCGATTTGATCGGCGAGGCAGCCGCGTCCTGGCGGGACGACGGGGACCAATCGATCGACGCCCTCTACGACAAAGTCGAGGCCCGGTTCGTCGACGCCTGGGAAGACGCCGCCGGACTGATGACCTACGGCGAAGCCGTCGCGGAGGTGCTCGAATTCGGCGAGAGCGAGGACGAACCGCGCGACATGAGCGCCACGGAGTGGCGCCAGTTCGCCGAGCGGGCGTCGCTGTACACCGCCCGGGCCAAGGCCAAAGAGCTGGGCGCTGATGCCAAATGGGATTGCGAGCTGGCCAAGACGCCCGAAGGGTATTACCAGGTTCGCGGCGGCATCCCCTACGCGATCGCCAAGTCGCTCGCGGCGGCACCGTTCGCCGATCTGCTCTGGATGGAGACCAAGACCGCCGATCTCGCCGACGCCCGCCAGTTCGCCGAGGCCATTCACGCCGAATTCCCCGACCAGATGCTGGCCTACAACCTCTCCCCCTCGTTCAACTGGGACACCACCGGCATGACCGACGAGGAGATGCAGGCCTTCCCCGCGGAACTCGGCAAAATGGGCTTCGTCTTCAACTTCATCACCTACGGCGGCCACCAGATCGACGGCCTGGCCGCCGAAGAGTTCGCCACCGCGTTGCAACAGGACGGCATGTTGGCGCTGGCTCGTCTGCAGCGTCAGCTGCGCCTGGTCGAGTCGCCCTACCGCACGCCGCAGACCCTGGTCGGCGGGCCGCGCAGCGATGCCGCGCTGCTTGCCTCCTCCGGACGCACCGCCACCACCAAGGCGATGGGCAAGGGCTCCACCCAGCACCAGCACCTCGTGCAGACCGAGGTGCCGCGCAAGCTGCTCGAGGAGTGGCTGACGATGTGGAGCGAGCATTACCAGCTCGGCGAGAAGCTGCGCGTGCAGCTACGGCCGCAACGCGCCGGCTCGGAATTGCTCGAGCTCATCATCTATCGCGATGGCGGCGACGCCGAGGACAAGCTCGCCAACGTGATCTTCGGCCAGTTCCAAGACCGTCACGAAACCACCATCCTTACGGTCCGCGACCAGAACACCTTCGAAGAGAAGTTGCGTCAGAAGCGCCTGATGACCCTGATTCACCTCTGGCTGGTGCACCGCTTCAAAGCCGACTGGGTGCACTACGTCAGCCCCACTGAGGACAACCTGTATCAGACCGAGAAGATGAAGTCGCACGGCATCTTCAGCGACGTTCATCAAGAAGTCGGTGAGATCATCGTTGCCGAAGTGAACCGTCCGCGCATCGAGGAGCTCCTTGCTCCCGATCACGAGGCGCTGCGGCGGCTGATCGCCAAAGAAGACTAAGCGGCGATCGCAAGCGCGGCGCAGCGGGTCGCCGCCGATGGCCGCGGATTTGAAAGCCGGTTAGCCGGAACCGATTTCGCCCTGATATTTCTTGGTCATGTGGTCGATGGCCTGAAGTTGGGTCTGCGCGAGGTCATCTCGCACTTCGGTGGCCCGCGCAGCGGCGTCAATTGTCGGTTGCGCCTGGCCTTGGAAGTGGGGCATCACCTCAGCGGCGAACAGTTCGGCGGACCGCTTGGTCGCCGCCGGGTTCGCCCATTCGTGGCCCATCTGCAGCATGCAGCCGAAGCCGCCGGACTGATCCCACAGCCGCTGCACCTGCGCGCGCGCCCGCTCGGGCGTGCCGATCACGCCGGCTCCGTTGTCGTTGATCATGTCGATCATCTCGTCGAGCCGATCCCCCGGCATGGTCATCTGCGGGAAGGCCGCCACCTTCTGGAAGTAGTGAAACCACGGCTCGATACCGAATTTCACGTCGGCGCGGGCCTGCTCGTCGGTCTCGGCGATATGCATCGGCCCAACGAGGCTCCAGTTGGTGCGGTCGACGCGAGTGCCGAAGGCCGCGGCACGCTCTTCGACGATGCCCCAGTGATAGGCGAGCGCGTCGAAGCCTTCGATTGTCAGCGTCGCACCGATCGACAGCAGGCCGATGCCGTGTTTGCCGGCCAGCCGCGCGCCGGTGGGTGAGGCGACCGCAGCCACGGCCAGTGGTATCCCGCCATCGGAGTACGGCGCTAACTGCAACCGGGCATCGAACAACTCGTGGGTCGCGGTTTTTGCCGTCACTGTCTCCCCCGCCAGCAGGCGTACGACGATGTCGAGGTTGGTCTCCAGCAGCTCGCGGGTGTCGGTCGGATTGAGTCCGATCATCGCCGAATCGGTGGGCAGCGAGCCCGGCCCCATTCCGCCGATCACCCGGCCGTGCGTGAGGTGATCGAGCAGCATCAGCCGGTCGGCGACCCACAGCGGGTTGTGATACGCCAGCGAGATGACACCGGTGCCGAACCGGATCCGTTTCGCCCGTTGCGCGGCGGCGGCGATGAAGATTTCCGGCGAGCTGATGATCTCGCTGCCCGCCGAGTGGTGTTCGCCGAGCCATACTTCGTCAAACCCAAGGGCGTCGAGATGTTCTACGAACTCCAGGTCGCGCTGCAATGCCAGGGTCGGGTTGGTGCCGGCGCGGTGAAACGGTGCGATGAAGTATCCAAACCTCAGCTTGGCCATGACGAGTCCCCTTGCAGTGGAGTTGCCCGAACCTTAGACCGAGCGTCCAATGCAAGGGGACGTTTCGCCGGTAGCTCAATTCACTTGCGGCGTGCGATCACGGGTACCCGCCGCAGCCCACGCCGGGCACACAGCCGCCGCCACCACCGGGTCCGCCGCCGCCGCTAGGTCCACCGGGGATCTGGCCCCAACCGCCGCCGGGGCCGCCACCGCCGCTTGGCCCACCGGGAATTTGGCCGCCGCCGCCGCCGGGGCCGCCGCCGCCGCTTGGCCCGCCAGGAATACCGCCGCCGCCGCCGCCCGGTCCGCCGCCGCCGCCCGGTCCGCCGGGGACACCGCCACCGCCGCCGCCGGGGCCGCCGCCGCCGCCCGGTTCGCCAGGGGGCGGTGCGGGCGCCACGCTGGTCGTAGTCGTCGTGGTGGTCGTGGTGGTCGTCGTCGGACCGCCTTTTTCGCCCCCGCCACATCCGACCGCGAACGAAAGCATGGCCGCACCGCCGACGAGTGCGATCGCGATCCTAGGTTGGGATTTCATCAGACCCTCACTTTCATCTCAGCTGCGCACTGCCACTTCAAAAACTCGCGTGTTTGTACCCAGGATGTGTTACCGCAAAACCTGTGTCGTCAGCGGCCGGCAACCGCATCCGGGCAGCCCATAGCGCTCAAGGCAATTCGCGCCGCTGCACAATCAGTGTCGGCGTAGTCTCGCCCACCCAATCGCCAGCGCCATGCCCGGCGAACCCAACAACAGTTGCAAGGCCTGTATCGGATGTACTGCAGACCTTACTTTGAGGTAGCCGTAGAGGCGCTGGTCGAGTACTTTGCCGTGACAGTCGAAACGCCAGATCTCGATGCCGCAACCGTCGCGACGCCCTTCTGGTCCACCGCGCCACTCGTTGACGATGATGTCGTCGGTTGCGGCCACCAGGCGCTTCACGACCGTGCACGTCGGGATGCAGGGTTTGGATGTAGCAGACATCCGGGTGCGTCAAGGCATCCAGTCGTTCGACGCTGGATGCCGCCCACACCTCCCGAAATCTCTGCACGAAGGCTGCTGCATTATCTGCAGCAGTAGTCGTGGATTTGCTTGTCATGCGTCTCCTGTGCCGTGAAACAAACTGCCACTCAGGTCTTTTCGGCGGACGCAATCGCGAGCCAGTCGTCACCGGCCAGCCTGCTCAGATGCGCCGGGTCATAGCGCTGCAAAAGCGTGGAGACAGTCTCGTGTCCGCGACGAGCGAAGCCATGGGCGGCCAGCAGCGCCTCCAGACCGGCTTCGGTGAAGCCGCTTCGGTACGGTTCGCCGCGACGCGCGACTGCCCGGGCCACCCGGCGTGCGCTTTTCCACGGGGTCTTTGCGTTGACGACGTCGGCATCGATGTAGTCGACGATGAGTCTGCTGCCGCGAGCGCTTAGTGCCGCCAGGTCGGTCAGCGTGTTGTCGATCGCCTCGCCGATCGCGGCACCGACATCCTGGCTCAATTAGCGTTCGCAGAATTGATCGAGTCGGGGGCTCTCGACCGGCACATTCGCCGGATGCGGCGGCGCTATCGGCACCGCCGGGACGCGTTGATCGCCACCGTCGAACGCTATGCGCCTGCGATACCGGTGCATGGCGTTGCTGCGGGTCTTCATGCCGTCGTAACGCTGCCTGAAGGGGTTTCGGAGACCGATGTCCTGGCCGCCGCCCGCAAGCAACGCGTTGCCCTTACCGGGTTGGCGCCGTTTTGGCATCCCCAACATCCATGTCGCGCAGAAGGTCTCGTGCTCGGTTACGGAACACCGCCAGAGCCGGACTATCCGACGGCGCTTGACCGCCTCGGCCAGCTGCTGCGCCCCTTCTAGCACCCTCGCTCAGGGGGTGTGGATTTCCGACTTGAGCATCCACGCGTGCTTTTCCAGCGCATCGATGACCGCGTGCAGCAAGTCAGCGGTCGAGGGATCCGCGGCGTCGACGCCGTCATGCACGCTGCGCATGGTGTCGACGGCGGCATAAATCCGGCTGGCTATCATCTCGACCGCTTCCGCGCTGCTCAGTAGGCCGGGCGTTGCGACGGGAATAGTCGTTGTCGCCACCACCGTGTCGGAGCGGCCGTCCGGGACGGCGTCGAGGGCCCGCATGCGCTCAGCAATCGTGTCGCTGGCTTCGCGGGCGGTGTCGACGATGGTGTCGAGTTGCAGATGCAGGTCTCGGAAGTTTGTCCCAACCAGGTTCCAGTGCGCTTGCTTGCCTTGTAGATGCAACTCGATCAAGTCGACGAGTACCTTCTGCAGATCTTCCAGCAAGCTCGCCGGAGCTTGGAATGCCCGTACCTCGTGGACGTTTCGACGGTTGGCTGACAGCGAAGTTGTCATCGTGGATTCCCTTTCGTTGCGTTATTCGGGCCAGGTGTTGTTGAGGATCATCTCGACCAGATCGTCGCGGACGAACGACTCGTCGTAGTGTTCGAGGACGTCGGCGTTCATGGTGCCGAAGGTGGTGCGAGGGCGGTCCTTCATGCCGTCGGTGAAAGCGGCCAGGATGCGGCGCTTGAAATCGGGCCGCGGGTGTGCGGCGGTGACGGCCGCCAGCGCCTCAGGTGAAAGATCATCCCGACCGATGCCGACCACGTCGGTTTCGACGCCCGCGGTGACCAAAGCGATTTCGGGTTCGAGGAATTCAGTCACACCGGGCGTGGTGTGTAATGCGATGCTCAGCCATACTGTGCGAGCATCGCTTTCATCGACGCCGTGCTGCAGTAAAAAGTCGCGTGCTGCATTCGCGCCGTCTACCTCGAAGCGCAGAGTGGAAGAACGGTAGCGCGCGGTTAGGCCGAGGTCATGGAACATCGCGGCGACGTAAAGCAATTCCAGATCGGGCTGTATCCCCCGACGGCGACCCTGTAGCGCCCCGAAGAGGAACACCCGCCGGGAATGGTCGAACAGCACGTCGTCTTCGGCATCGCGAATGAAGTCGGTGGCGTCGCGTACCAGGGCGGTATCGGGGATCGCGATGCCGGCAATTCGTTCGATCGACTGAGTGTCCACGATGAACCTCCTTGGTTGGGTGCAGCCAGTTTGCCTGCTTGATGGCTATTCCGACCGTGGCCATTGAGCCGTGCTTCCCACAAAAAGCGACACAATGAGGTCTGTGAACGAAGCCAATTCGCGGGTGGTGGTGATCGTCGTCTTCGACGAGGTGACGCTGTTGGATGTCGCGGGCGCGGCCGAAGTCTTTGCCGAAGCCAACCGGTTCGGGGCCGACTACCGGCTCAAGATCGCATCGGTGGACGGACGCGACGTGACGACCTCCATCGGGACCCGGTTGGGCGTCACGGACAGCGTTTCGTCGATCGATTCGGCCGACACCGTCATGGTCGCCGGCAGCGACGACCTGGCCAGGCGAGCCGTCGATCCCACGCTCGTCGACGCCGTCAGATCAATGTCGAGCCGGACGCGGCGGCTGGCGTCCATTTGCACCGGGTCTTTCATCTTGGCCCAGGCCGGTCTGCTCAGCGGCCGGCGTGCCACCACGCACTGGCGAGATATCCGGCTGCTCGCCCGCGCCTTTCCTGATGTCACCGTTGAGCCAGATGCGATTTTCGTCCGCGACGGTGACGTCTTCACGTCGGCCGGGATCTCCTCGGGCATCGACCTTGCGCTGGCGTTAGTCGAATTGGATCACGGCACCGAGCTGGTTCGCGACGTGGCTCGGTGGTTGGTGGTCTACCTCAAACGGGCGGGCGGCCAATCACAATTCTCGGTGTTGGTCGAAGCGGACCCACCGCCGCAATCGGCGCTGCGCCCGGTCACCGATGCGATCGCAGCCGACCCGGCCGCCGACCACAGCATGAAAGCCCTTGCGGCACGGGCATCCTTGAGCACCCGGCAGCTGACCAGACTGTTTCAGTCCGAACTCGGCACGACGCCGGCCCGCTACGTCGAAATGGTTCGAATTGACGCTGCCCGCGGCGCACTCGATGCCGGCCGCAGTATCACCGACGCCGCGCACTGGGCAGGCTTTGGCAGCACCGAAACGCTCAGGCGAGCATTCGTCACCCACCTCGGCGTGTCACCGAAGGCCTACCGGGACAGATTTCGTACCGCATCCCGCGGTTGACCGCAGGTCACTTGCGCTTGGGCAGTTGGGCGCGGATCAACGGGGCAATCTTGTCCGCCATGTAGGCGTGCCCGGCGTCGGTGGGGTGTACACCGTCGGCGCCGATCAGATCGGGTCTGTCAACGAACCAGTGGTCGTTGATTGGGTCCACGAATGTCGCCCCGACGGCTCGCGCCTGGTCGGCGACCACGTCGCGCACTTCCAGTACTCCGTCGGGCGGGTCGGTCGTCGGCCACGGCGGCCCGATCACCAAAAGTTTTGCGGACGGTGCGATGTGGCGGGCCCTATCGAAAGCGTCACGGGTCAATTGGGCCAACAACTCGGAGTTGACACCCTGGTCATTGCGGGACCCGAAGAACACCACCAGCACATCATTGGGGTGGACGGCCCGGGCGGTGAGATCCCGAAAAAGGCTGCCATGGTCGCCGGGCACGCCATAGCCCGCTCGGCCTTCGGATGCCACGTCGGGAGCGACCTGCAGACCCTGGCGACCAAGTGTTAGCCAGGTGCGAGCGGTCCATGCCTTGGAGCCAAGGCCGCCCTCGTCGGTTCCGTTGGTGTAGGAATCGCCGATCACCGCGACGTGGTTCACCGGCGAACCGATACTGCGTGTCTGGTAGCGCGGCGGCGCGCCCGGTGCAGTGAGAATGCCGAACGCGAATGCGAGTGCGACGACCAACGAGGTCAGACGACCCACTGCTACCTCCACTGTTCACAAACGCCGTCTTAGCGGCATCGTACGAGCAAACGCAGAAAATTGCGGCCCGGGTGGCCGCGAAACCGTTCGGCATCCAGCAGCAATGACTCCTAGCCCGCGCGTACCGAAAGCGGGGCGCTGTGCTCTTCCCTCGGGCCGCCGACTGGTTGGAGCCGCGCCTTCGCCGGGTCGGCACGTAGGTCGACTCGCGTTCCAGCGCTCGGCTCCCCCACGTCGATCATCCTGCGCATCCACCGCCGAGCCGGCTCCTCCACGAAGTGAAACAGCACCGCGGCGATACCCGTGGCGAGCACGAGCAGACCGATGACGGTCAGTTTTCCGCCATAGCCGTGCAAGGTGAGCTCAAACTGCTGGGTGGCCCATATCCAGGCCGTGTGCACCAGTTCATGCACCATGTACAGGCAAAACGAGATTTGACCGCCATAAACCATCGCCCGGACCGACAGCAGACCCGGCAGACTGCCGGCGCCCATCGCCAGCGTCATCACCAGCGGCACGAACAAAATGTCGACCAGCCCGCCGCTGTCGATGACCCCGGGCACCGGGTAGGCGTCGAGCAGGTACAACAGCCCGACGATCGCCGCGATCAGCAAGCCGGAAAGGTAGCCGGCGCCGCGGCGTGCACGATCGGTCGGGCGCAACCTGATCACAGCGGCGGCAACCAGTGCGCCCGCCGTGAATTGCATGACAATGCGGGGCAGCCAGCTCCACGGCGTATAGAACTGGCCGCTGGCCAACAACAGCAGCACCGGCGGCAGCGATGCGCCGAACGCCAGCCAGATCAGGTTTCGTGCTCTCGTCGCATGCGCCATGCGGAAGATCACCAATATCAACGCACCGAACATCAGGTAGGCCAGCCACTCAGCGCTGATCGACCACGCCGGACCATCCCAGCTCGATCCGTCGAAGAACGGCTGAAACCACAGCTGCACCAGCAGGACTTGGCGCACATAGCTGACCGCGGTGAGCTGATTCACCGCCTCCGACGGCACATGGCCGACGTGCAGCGTGAAGATCAGCCACGCTGCGGCCAGGTGCAAGGTGACCAGGTAGACCGGCCACACCCGGGCCAGTCGCAGCCAGAGGAAATTGAGGGTGGCGCGGGTGGACCATGACCAGCCCATCCGATCGAGGTAGTTCCAGGTCAGCACAAAGCCGCTGAGGATGAAGAACAGGTCGACGCCCTGGGCGCCGCAGTTGAGGACCGGAGCCATTGCGTCGCTGAAGCCAGGTGCCGCATCTCGCAACAGCGGCCGGAAATGGAACAGCACTACCCAAACGGCGGCGATGATGCGAAGACCGGTAAGGGCCTTGATGTCTCCGCTGCGCACAACACTCTTTCCGGGAAGCCACTGCTGTTTCGGTCGCGCCACTGCGTCGATTGGCCGTGCGGGCCGCCTTCACGCGGCAGCGTTCGGAGGGTACCAGTGCAAGCCCCCCAATGGCCTGTCGGCAAGGCGGTGTGGCTGCGGAAAACTCAGGCGCGACACGGCCAACCAAACTATTGACTCATTCCAGAAAAAGGGGTCATATTGCTTGCGTGTCCTCGACGGCAGAGCTCGCGGAGCAACTGCGGATGGCCGATCTACGCGTCACACGTCCTCGCGTCGCGGTGCTGGAGGCGGTGCACGAACACCCGCACGCCGACACCGACACGATTTTCTCGGCCGTGCGGTCCGGCCTGCCCACGGTCTCCCGGCAAGCCGTGTACGACGTTTTGCACGCGCTGACCACCGTCGGTCTGGTGCGGCGCATTCAGCCGTCCGGCTTCGTCGCGCGCTACGAGTCTCGGGTCGCTGACAACCACCATCACGTGGTCTGCCGATCGTGTGGGGCCATCGCCGACGTCGACTGCGCCGTTGGCGAGGCACCCTGTTTGGCACCCGCTGACGACAGTGGCTTTCTCGAAGGCTTCACCCTCGACGAGGCCGAGGTCATCTATTGGGGTCAATGCCCCGACTGCTCGACTGCAGATTGAAGGATCACAGCCGTGATCACAGCCCGATTCACCACCATATGGAAGGAATATTGTGTCATCCGATACATCTCAAAGCCGTCCGCCGCACCCAGACACCAAGACGGCTAGCACTAGCGAGAGCGAAAGCCCGGCGATCCCTTCGCCCAAACCAAAGGCGAATGCTCCTTTGACGAACCGGGACTGGTGGCCCAACCAGGTGGATGTCTCGAAGTTGCATCCGCACTCACCTCAGGCCAACCCGCTCGGCGAGGACTTCGACTACGCCGCGGAATTCGCCAAGCTCGACGTCGACGCGCTCAAGGCCGACATGATCTCGATGATGACCACCTCGCAGGATTGGTGGCCCGCCGACTACGGCCACTACGGCGGCCTGTTCATCCGGATGAGCTGGCATTCCGCGGGCACCTACCGCACTCACGACGGCCGCGGCGGAGGCGGCCAGGGTATGCAACGCTTCGCCCCGCTCAACAGCTGGCCCGACAACGCGAGCCTGGACAAGGCCCGCCGGCTGCTCTGGCCGATCAAGAAGAAGTACGGCAACAAGATCTCCTGGGCGGACCTGATTGTCTTGGCCGGCAACGTGGCCATGGAGTCGATGGGGTTCAAGACCTTCGGTTTCGCCTTCGGTCGCGAAGATGTCTGGGAGCCCGAGGAAATCCTCTGGGGTGAAGAGGACGAATGGTTGGGCACCGACAAGCGCTACTCCGGTAAGCGTGACCTCGCGCAGCCCTACGGGGCGACGACCATGGGCCTGATCTACGTCAACCCGGAAGGCCCCGAGGGCAAGCCCGATCCGATCGCCGCGGCGATCGACATCCGCGAGACGTTCGGCCGGATGGCGATGAACGACGAAGAAACCGCCGCACTCATCGTCGGCGGCCACACCTTCGGCAAGACCCACGGCGCCGGCGACGCCGATCTGGTCGGTCCCGAACCGGAAGGTGCCCCGATCGAACAACAGGGACTGGGCTGGAAGAGCTCCTACGCCAGCGGTTCGGGCAAGGACGCCATCACCAGCGGCCTCGAAGTGGTCTGGACGCCGACACCGACCAAGTGGGACAACAGTTACCTGGAGACCCTGTACGGCTACGAGTGGGAGCTGACCAAGAGCCCCGCCGGAGCCTGGCAGTTCACCGCCAAGGACGGCGCCGGCGCGGGCACGATTCCCGACCCGTTCGGCGGTAAGGGGCGCGCTCCGACGATGCTGGTCACCGACCTCTCGATGCGGGAGTCACCGATCTATGCCGACATCACCCGGCGCTGGCTCGACCACCCCGAAGAGCTGGCGGACGCCTTCGCCAAGGCCTGGTACAAGCTGCTGCACCGCGACATGGGACCGATCAGCCGCTACCTGGGCCCGTGGATCGGCGAGCCGCAGCTGTGGCAGGACCCGGTTCCGGCGGTGGACCACAAGCTGGTCGACGACAAGGACGTCGCGGCGCTGAAGAAAAAGGTGCTCGATTCCGGTCTGTCGGTTCCCCAGCTGGTCAAGACGGCGTGGTCGGCGGCGTCCAGCTATCGCAACACCGACAAGCGGGGTGGCGCCAACGGGGCACGGCTGCGCCTCGAACCACAGAAGAACTGGGAGGTCAACGAGCCCGCGGAGTTGGACAAGGTGCTGCCGGTTCTCGAGCAGATCCAGCAGGACTTCAACGGCTCGGCGTCCGGCGGCAAGAAGATCTCGCTTGCTGACCTGATCGTGTTGGCCGGTTCTGCGGGGGTGGAGAAGGCGGCCAAGGACGCCGGCTATGAAGTCTCGGTGCCGTTCGCGCCGGGCCGGACCGACGCGTCGCAGGAGAGCACCGACGTGGAGTCCTTCGCGGTGCTCGAGCCGCGCGCCGACGGGTTCCGCAACTACATCCGTCCCGGCGAAAAAGCTCCGCTGGAGCAGCTGCTGGTGGAGCGAGCCTACCTACTGGGTGTGACGGCTCCAGAGATGACGGTGCTTGTCGGCGGGCTGCGTGCTCTGGGGGCCAACCACGGCGGCAGCGAGCACGGTGTGTTCACCGACAAGCCGGGCACGTTGACCAACGACTTCTTCGTCAGCGTGGTGGACATGGGTAATGAGTGGAAGGCATCCGGGTCGGCGGAGAACGTCTACGAGGTTCGTGACCGCGCCACCGGGAAGGTCAAGTGGACCGCGACCGCGAATGACCTTGTTTTCGGCTCGAATTCGGTGCTGCGTGGATTGGTCGAGGTCTACGCCCAGGACGACAACCAGGGAAAGTTCGTGCAGGACTTCGTCGCGGCGTGGGTCAAGGTGATGAACCAGGACCGGTTCGACCTCGTTTGATCAACGTTGACAACAGCGCATCGGCACCCCGCAGCCCAACACGGACTGCGGGGTGCCGTGCGTCCGAAAGCGACTGGAGGAGTGCGGTATTCATGGCTGATCGTCCCGATGTTTCGATGAACCCTGCGATTGTCGACGAATTTCGCGCCAACGGCGGCAGGGTCGGTGGACCGTTCGAGGGCGCGACGTTGCTCCTGCTGCACACGACCGGCGCAAAGTCGGGCAAGACCCGGATCAATCCGGTGATGTACTTCCGCATCGACGGCACGTTGAGCGTTGTCGGTTCCTATGCCGGAGCCGACGTCGACCCCGCGTGGGTGCACAACTTGCGCGCCCATCCGCGGGCGCACATCGAGATCGGCACCGAGTCCTACGACGTCGAGGCCCGCGAGATGGCGCGCGACGAACGCGACGCAGCGTTTCGGCACGTGGTGACGGCGGCACCGGGCTTCGGCGACTACCAATCCAAGACGGACCGCGTCATCCCCATTTTCGAGTTGCGGAAGGTATAAAGCTCGGCTCGCCGGCGACGGCTGGCCGGCCGGTGAATTGACGAACCAGACGTTGTCCTCGCGAAGGCTTCGGCTGCGCCAACCGTCGGCGGTGCGCACCAGCTCGTGGTAGTAATAGCCGCCGCAGTAGCTCAAATCGGTCATACCCGGGAGCTGCATCGGGTTGTAGAACATCGCTCGCACCTGCGCGGTATCGCGGTGGATATCGGCTTCGATGTTGGTGATGTAGTGCATGCTCATCGGGATCGCGGCAAAACCCTGCGCCAGCCACTCGGCGACGTCGTCGCGCGACCCGGCGAGGGCTCCGGCCGATGAATAGTCGATGTGCGCGTCGTCGGTGAATACCGACCGGTACAAGTCCCAGTCCCTGGTGTCGACCGCGCGTGCGTATCGGCTGAGCAGTGCGGCGATCTCGAGTTCATCGCTGATCCGCTGGGTGTCCATGCACGCTCCAAAATTGTTTCTTAGCAAAGTATTAAACGCTGCTCCCGGTGACCTTAGAGTAGCCAATTACCGTCGTGAGCAGGTTGAGGTAAACCCTGACCCGCAATGTCAGCAACGTGATCGAGAAATGAGGCCGACGTGACCGAGTCGATCGACACCGCAGCTTTGTTCGCCAGCCCGCGCCGCGCGACTGCCACCTTCGACTGCGGCGGTGCCCATGTCAGGGCCCAGTGGCGCCACCTGGCGACCGTGGTCACGATCAGTGGGGCAATCGATGCGCTGAACATCGACCGGGTCAGCGAGTACAGCAGGCATTTCGTTCTGCCGGACCAGCCCATTGTCCTGGACATGAGTGGCGTCGATTGCCTGGGAGCCCAGGGTATTCGCCTCCTGTACCGCATCGACGAAGACTGCCGCGCCGCGGGAGTGGAGTGGGTACTGATCGCCAGCCCCGCAGTCAGCCGTCTGCTGGGCGTCACCGGTGACGAGGACATGTTCCCCGTCGTCGGTTCTGTGCCTGAGGCGCTGCACTACTTCGCCGACGCGATCTCGGCACGCCGCCGGATGCTGATGCCGCTACTGACTAAGACGGCCTAACTACCCGGTACGCCAGTTACCCGTATGCTGCTTCTCATGAGGTCGAAGCCACTAGCAATCGCCGCGGCGACGCTGCTTTGTGCCGGCTTGGGTGCGTTCTCCGGAGTGGCGAGCGCCGATCCCCCGGCTCCTCCTGCCCCGCATACTCCCGGGCCGGCGCCGGGGCCCGGGCAGACCGCACCTGCGCCGGCGCGGACCGCACCTGCGCCGGGGCAGACCGCACCCGCGCCGCAGGCGGCGGCGGGACAACCCAAGACGATCATCGACGCCGACGGCACCTATGCGGTCGGAACCGACATCGTCCCGGGGATTTATACCTCGGCCGGCCCCACCGCAAAGACCACGTGTTACTGGAAGCGGGTCGGTGGCATCGAGGGCAAAGAGATCCTTGACAATGCGATGACCAAGAAGCCGCAGGTCGTGGAGATCCAGCCGACCGACAAATCTTTCAAGACGGACGGCTGTCAGCCGTGGCAGAAGAACGACTCGGCAACCGTCGATCCGGGCAAGTCGATGGCGGAAGCCAAGCTGCAGTTGGGCATTCTGAACGGGATAGTCGAGCAGCATCGCAACGAGCAACCGCCCACGCCGTGACCACCCCGTTCACGTCCTAGCCGGTGCCGGCTTCGCCGAGCAGTTGGTCCGCCGGCAGGTCCCAGCGATCGAGGTTCACCTTTTCGCCGAGTGGCCGGCGGCGGACCGGTCCATGCCGGCCCTTGGGCCAACCGACTACCACGTGTCCGGCCAGCATCCAATCCGCGGGTACGCCCACCGCGTCGCGCAGCAATTGCTCACCGCCATAGGAAGCCCAGCTGGTAAGGCACGCACCGAGCCCTTGGGACCGCGCAGCCAGCAGGAAGTTCTGCATTGCCGGGAAGATCGAGCCGCCAAGCAGGAGTTCCGAGGCCGTTGGATAATGCTGCTGGGCGAACAAGACTGACGTGAATTCTCCTGCCCGATCGTGCAATTCGTACGTTGCGCGGTGTGTACGGGCTTGCCTGCTGTGGTCGTCGTCGGCCGGCCGGGTCATGCCGTAGACCGGCTCGATGACCGCCAGCGCCTGGGCGGCGGCTTTGGCAACGACGGTCCGTTGTTCCGGTGATTGCAAAACAATGAACCGCCAGCCCTGCGCATTGGCACCCGAAGGCGCCCAGGTGGCAGCTTGCAGGCATCGAGTGAGCGTGACGTCATCAACCGGCTCATTGGTGAACCGCCGGATTGTCCGAGCGGTCGACAGCACCTCCCAGACATCACTGCTTGCCGCGCTCATGGGGCTCCTTCCCGGCATGTTCACCGCAAAACCTACTGCGTTACAACCCGCGTCGCTCGGGCACACTTGCGGTATGCAGACCGTTGAATATGCCCCCGGTCGGCTGGTCGACCTGGTCGGTGAGCCGGCACCACGAACCGTGCTGCTGTGGCACGGTCAGCAGAGCAACGCCCGCACCGCCGTGCGGCCGCTCGCCGAGCTGGTGGCCGGCCACGGGCTGGCCGTTGTCGCGCCCGATTGGAATTCCCACGCTGACGACGGTGGGCGCGAGGATCTGTTGCGATCGGTGGATTTCGCGCGGGAGCACGCCGAGGACCCCGACAAGCTGGTGCTGGTCGGTTGGTCGTTGGGCGGTGCGGCAGCGGCGGGGCTGACGACGCAGGCAAGCCAGTACGGTCTCCGGTTCGCTCATACCGTGTGTTTGGCCGGAGCCTTCATGGCACCGGACCCGATATCAGGGCAGCTTCCGACTGCGAGGCTGCACGATGCGGAGCATCGCACGCCATTCACGCTGCTCCACGGCGTTGCCGACGACGCCGTTCCGGTCGCATGGAGCCGGGAATTTGCGTCGGCGCTCGACCAGAACGGCTGGCCGGTGGAGTTGGTTGAGCTCGGTGCCGACCACGGCTCGATCGCCGGCGCAACGTACGACGCGGTCGCCGACCGCTACTCAGCTGCCGAAGATGGCGCCACCTTGAGCATCGCAGCCGACGTGGCTGCCCGCATCGCCGCCGACCCATGATTTGAAGATCAGTATACAAGTGTTTACTGTGCTCATGGCGCCGCTACGCAGGCACGGCTGACAGGAGCAGTTATGGACGCATTCTCATTGAAGTTGCCCGAGGAAGTCGCCCACGTCCGGGACTGGGTGCACGAGTTCTCCGAGTCCGTCATCCGGCCGGCGGCGGCTGAATGGGACGAGCGTGAAGAAACGCCGTGGCCGATCATTCAAGAAGCCGCCAAGGTCGGGCTGTACACGCCCGACCTCTTCGCGCAGATGGCGGGCGAACCCAGCGGGCTGGGTCTGCCGGTGGTGTTCGAGGAAATGTTTTGGGGCGACGCCGGGATAGCACTGTCCATCCTGGCCACGGGACTTGCCGCGGCCGCATTGGCGGCCAACGGCACTCCCGAGCAACTCGGCGAGTGGCTGCCGCAGATGTTCGGTACCCCGGACGACCCGAAACTCGCAGCCTTCTGCTCATCTGAACCCGGCGCCGGCTCGGACGTCGGGGCGGTGCGCACCCGGGCAAAGTACGACGAGGCCACCGACGAATGGGTGCTGAACGGAACCAAGACGTGGGCCACCAACGGCGGCATCGCCAACGTGCATGTGGTGGTGGCGTCGGTGGATCCGGACCTGGGCACTCGCGGCCAGGCGACTTTCATTGTGCCGCCTGGGACCAAAGGTCTGACGCAGGGACAGAAGTTCAAAAAGCACGGTATTCGCGCATCGCACACCGCCGAGGTGGTGCTCGACGACGTTCGCCTCCCCGGCGAACTGATTCTGGGTGGCAGGGAGCGTTTCGAGCGTCGACTCGCCAAAATCCGGGCGGGCGAACGGACGTCCAGCCAGGCGGCGATGATGACGTTCGAACGCACCCGGCCCGTGGTCGGTGCGATGGCACTGGGCATTGCCCGCGCTGCCTACGAATACGCGTTGGATTACTCGTGTCAACGCGAGCAGTTCGGGCGGAAGATTGCCGAATTCCAGGCCATCGCGTTCAAGCTGGCGGACATGAAGAGCCGCATCGACGCCTCCCGGCTGCTGGTCTGGCGGGCCGGCTGGATGCAACGGAACGATCAGCAGTTCACCTCGGCCGAAGGATCGATGGCCAAACTGTTCGCCAGTGAAACCGCGGTGTATGTCACCGATGAGGCAATCCAGATTCTCGGCGGCAACGGCTATACGCGGGACTATCCCGTCGAGCGCATGCATCGAGATGCCAAGATTTTCACTATTTTTGAAGGCACCAGCGAGATTCAACGGCTCGTCATCGGCAGGGCACTAACCGGACTGACCATCCGCTGACTTCGTCGGGCCAGCGTCGGGCTTTCGGTTGGTCCGGGGCTAGTCACCGACGGTATGAACATGGGGGGCCATCGCGCCGGGATCCACCGGTGTGTGGTTGCCGCTGCTGTGGGCGGCGTGGATCTTGCGCACCCACGCACACAGCGCATCGATGGTGTCCTGGCGCGTTTTGGACAGGGCAAGCACTGGTGATCCGGCACGGGCGGCCATGGCGTCGGCGACCATCCGGTCGACGTCGACGTCGACGTGCGGTGCCAGATCGGTCTTGTTGATCACCAGCAGATCGGCGCGGGCAATGCCCGGGCCGCCTTTGCGAGCGACGTCTCCGCCTCCGGCGACGTCGAGGACAAAGATCTGCGCATCGACGAGGCCCGGCGAGAAGGTAGCGGTGAGATTGTCGCCGCCGCTCTCGATCAACACGAGATCCAGTGGGGCATAGTCTTCCTCCAGGTCTTCGATTGCGATGAGGTTCATTGTGATGTCATCGCGGATCGCGGTGTGCGGGCAGGCGCCGGTCTCGACGGCGCGAATCCGTTCGGCGGGCAGCACTCCGGCAGCGCGCAGGAACCGCGCATCTTCATCGGTGTAGATGTCGTTGGTGATCACTCCGATGTTGAACTCCGCGGCCATGTTCCGGCACAACGTGGCAATGATGGAGCTCTTGCCCGTTCCCACCGGCCCTGCCACGCCAAGCCGCAAGGACCGCGTCGACTGCTCTGTATCAACCATGAAGGCCTCCTTCTGTCATGACCTCAGTTAGCCCGGCTGAGCCCAGGAAATCAGCCGGGAAAGCGCCTGATTAAGACCGCGCCGCAGTTCCAGGGTGTCGGCTGCCAATGCCGTGACCACCACGGCCGGCCCGGCGAGCGGCAGGATCGCGAGGGTATCTGCCAGCGGACCGCCCGGCGGAAGATCATCCACCCACGCGGGATCGACGACGAGCATCGAGCCGAGGGTTCGATGCTCACCGACCACGGCAGGCGTGTCCCAGCCGGCCGAGGCTGGGCCGACGCCCAGTTGCTGGTGATAGAGCGGTGCACCGTCGCGCCGTACTCGAATACTTTGGCGGACGTCGCCTGCACGTTCGCCGTGACGACCGAGCAGCAACTCCTCGCGCATCAGCAGTCGGGCGCCCGCTTCGAGTTCGACGCGCACGTCGTGGCGGTGATGACACCCTGCTGCGGCGATGATCGGTTCGGGCAGCCAGATCAGCGTGGCGCCGTCGGCGACGCGGATATCGATTGCCATAACTGATTGTTCGCCACCTGGTCCGGGCAGCAGTACCGTCGACGAGACATCTGCCAGGACCAGCGCGCTGTGCGCGCCGACGTCGACGCTGAGGCTAAGTTGATCGCCGCCAACCGGCCCGGCGGCTGCGGCGGCGATACAGACGTAAACCGCATCAGGGTTTTCGCTCGCGCACTGCTCGCGAGCCTTCGGCATGGTGAGTCGAAGGCTCAATGGTGCCTCGCAACATAATTCGGAGACGAAGCTGCCGCTCGCGTCGCGTGCGGTGGCGAGGCGAGCGTGGGCAACCATGCCGCGGCAGTGATACCGGTCAAGAAGCAAACAGCCGCACCGCCTCTCGAGCATGGTGTTCCGCGGCGATGTCAAGCAGCGGCGCATTGGCCGCCGGTAAGTCGGCCACCGGGGCGTCGACGTAGTGGATTGCCTGATCGGCTAAATCGTTAAGCAGCCCGGTGAGGTTTGCCAAAATGGCATGCACGTGGAATGGGTCGAGGCTCAGCAGCCGCACCGCCGCGGTGGCCGGACCGACCACATTTTCGTGCAGCGTCCACAATCCGGCCTGGCGCGGATCCAGCGCGAACAGTGTTGCGGCAACGCCGATCACGATGGGTTGATGCGTATTGTCGTCGAGTCCGTCGAGCCCGGAATGCGGTCGGACGCGATGGACGGCCCGGGCCAGTTGACGGCCGAGGGCGCGCGAAACTGCGCGCACCGCCGGCGACGGTAAGCGGGCATCGAGTTCGAGATCCAGTCCTCGCAGGCGGCTGGAGTCGGTAGTCGCGCAGGCCGCCGCGGCGAAGGCGGCGGCCACCACACCTGAGGTCGCGGCACGACCGCGCAAGAATGCTTCCAGACTCGAAATGTCGTGTGCGCGTCCGGCCAGAATGCTCGGTTCCACGCCGCCGGAATGCGCGTATCCCCCGGACGGGAACCGGCCGTCGGCCAGCAGCAAAAGCGCCGCGGAATTCGTCGGCATGATCAATAGAGAAAGTAGCGCCGGGTCATCGGCAGTTCGCTGAGCGGCGAGTGGTTGGCCGGTTGGCCGTCGATGCGGACCTCAAACGTGTTGGGGTTGACCTCGATTGCCGGCAAGGCATCGTTGAGGGGCAGGTCGGCTTTGGACAGGTCGCGCATGTTCTTGACCGGCACCAGTTTTCGGTCGATGTTCAGCCGGTCTGCCAGGCCGTCCTCCAGCGCGGCCGGCGCGACGAACGCGACGCTGGTGGCCGCCGCAGCGCGGGTATGGGCGTTGTAACCCAACCGCGGCAACACCGGCTGAGGTGTCGGCACCGATGCGCTCGGGTCGCCGAGCAATGCCATCGCCGCCATTCCACCCTTGAACACCACGGTCGGCTTGACCCCGAACAGCGCGGGTGTCCACAACACGAAGTCCGCCAGCTTGCCCGGCGCGATCGACCCGATCTCGTCATCGAGGCCATGGATCACCGCCGGACAGATGGTGGTCTTGGCGACGTAGCGGCGGGCGCGATCGTTGTCGGCCAACTCATTTGGCGACAGCGGGCCGCGTAGCTGTTTCATCGCGTGCGCCGTCTGCCAGGTACGCAACACCGTCTCGCCGAGCCGTCCCATGGCTTGGGCGTCCGACTGCATCGCGGAGATCGCGCCAATGTCTTGCAAAATGTCTTCGGCGGCGATGGTGCCGGCGCGTACCCGACTCTCGGCGAACTGCAACTCCGCGGGGATCTTTGGGTTGAGTTGATGCGCGACGAGGACCATGTCGAGTTGCTCGTCGACGGTGTTGACGGTGAACGGGCGGGTCGGTGTCGTCGACGACGGCAGCGCGTTGGATTCGCCGGCGAGCCGAATGATGTCGGGCGCGTGTCCGCCACCAGCGCCCTCGGTGTGGAAACTGTGAAAAGACCGTCCAGCCACCGTTTCGATGAGTGTCTCGACGAACCCAGTCTCGTTGAGGGTGTCACTGTGGATGGCCACCTGCACGCCGGCGTCGTCGGCGACGCGCAGTGCAGCGTCGATCACGGCCGGGGTGGCTCCCCAGTCTTCGTGGACCTTGAAGCCGGCCGCCCCGGCGCGCAGCTGTTCCCACAGCGACTCTTCCGAGATTGTGGTGCCGCGACCCAGGAACGCCACATTGACCGGCCACGGGTCGAAGCCCTCGAACATCCGTGCCAGCCACCAGGCACCCGGGGTGGCCAGGGTCGCCTTGGATCCGTCGGTGGGTCCGCTGCCGCCGCCGACAAACGTGGTGATCCCGGCCTGCAGCCCGACCAAGCACATGTCGGGGGAAACGGTGTGCACATGGGTATCGATTGCGCCGGCCGTCATGATCATGCCGGTGCCGTTCATGATTTCGGTGGACGGACCGATGACCAGGTCAGGATGGACATCATCCATGATGTCGGGGTTGCCCGACTTGCCGATCGCGGTGAAGCGGCCGTCGCGAACGCCGACGTCGGCCTTGATGATCCCCCAGTGGTCCAGAATCACCACGTTGGTGATCACCAGGTCGGGAGTGCCCTGCGAACGCGGTGTGTGCGATTGGCCCTGAGACTCCCTGCCGGATTTGCCGCCACCGAAGACGACCTCGTTGCCGCCGACGCAGCGGTCTTCTTCGATTTCGATGAACAGATCGGTATCGGCCAGGCGAAGCCGGTCCCCTGCGGTGGGGCCGAGCATTGACTCATAGAGCGGCCGGGGAACTTCAGCCATCCAGCGCTCCCCCGCATTCGTTGCGGAAGCCGGCGGCAATTCGCCTGCCGCCGAAGGGAATCAGCTCGATTTCCTGGGTGACGCCGGGATCGAAGCGGGTCATACCGCTGGAGATGATGTTCTGCCGTTTACCCCACGCCGCCTTGCGATCGAACTCGAGTGCGGGGTTGACCTCGGCGAAGTGATAGTGCGACCCGACCGAGATCGGGCGATCGCCCGTGTTGACCACTTTGATCGTGGTCACCTCGCATCCGACGTTGATCGGCACCGGCTCACGGCCGAAGATGATGCAACCGGGCGCACCAGGTTTCATGCTGGAGTCCGCCCCAGGCTGCACGAGGGCGATCGCGCCGCCTTTGCCCGACCCCAACGGAACCGTCTTGCCGGTGCCCGGACGCTTGCGGCTTGGCGGCGGGGCATGCCGATCCACAGTCTCAACGACTCTGTCCAGAATCGGAGTGCGCGCAAGTATCCGTTGGCCGGCGGCAACCGCTTTGGTCGCGACCCCTTGCCCCTTCCCGGCGGCCAGGGCCCGTTGCATCTGGTTGGTGACGGTGTCTTTGATCTTGTCGGTGAAGCGGCTCATCGTGTCCTCAATGAATCGGCTCGGGAACGGTGATCAATTTGGTGCCGTCGGGAAAGGTTGCTTCCAAATGGAGTTGCTGGAGCATCTCCGGCACGCCGTCCATGACATCTTCGCGCTTGAGCACACTGCGCGCGGCATCCTGCAAATCGGCCTTTGTGCGCCCGTCGCGAGCGCCCTCGAGCAAAAACTGAGTGATCACCGCGGTGGCTTCCGGCAGGTTGAGCTTGAGGCCACGCTTGCGCCGTTTCAATGCCACTTCGGCTGCGACGTGAATCAGCAGGCGTTCCTGCTCCCTGAGTGTCAGCAGCATGACGAAGTGCTTTACCCGTTCCGACGACCGCCAAAACGCCACGTCGAGCGGGGTCGGTCTGGTGTCAGACGGTGACGGACTCGCCGCGGCCCACCTCGACGATGCGGTCGGCCGGTCCGCGTTGCTTCATTTCGTCGATGAAATCCGAAAGAGGCGAAGCGAATACCGTGTAGTCGTCGAAGTGAATCGGAGCCACCTTGGGCAGCTTCAGCCGGTCAACCACCTCAGTGCCTTGGCGTCCGTCCATGGTCACCGTCAGACCGGGCAGTCGGGGGCCGGCCGGCAATCGACTACCCGCATCACCTGGGTTCAATCAATCGATTGGTCAGGGCGCTGCTGCTGCCTCGGGCTCATGCTCTGCGCCGTTGGTGGCCGCCGCATCATCCCAACCGTTGGCATGCGGCTCGGCCGGCTGGGCGAGGTCTTCCGAGCTGGTCACCTCGCGAAGCGCGGCGATCAGCTGGTGGACTTTGACCACCTCTTCCTCGGTCGGAATGGCGCCGGCCTCGAGTTCGTCGGGCAACTCGGCCCGAAGGCCCACTCCGTTGGCCGCCTCTGCCGCCGACAACTTGGCGCGGATGCGCGCGGTGTAGAGCTGCTGGCCCAGTGTCGATCCGGGGGCGGCGGCAGCGCGCTCCATCAGGTCGTCATAGCGTCGCCGGACGTCGCTGAGCGCCACGATGACGGTGGAGGTGGATCGGCTCTGTGTTGCCGCGTTACTCAGTGCCGCGCGGAGTTTACGCAGACCGGAAAGAACCACTTCGGCCCGTTTCTGGAACTTCTTGTCTTCGGGGAACGGCAGCGAATCAATGGCGGCCCCGTACATGTGCATGGCCGCCTCGGCGAGACTGACAATGACTTGCGCTTCGCCTTCATTCGGATCGAATTCGCCCATGGCCCCTCAATTCTGTGCTGGTTCAGCTTTCGTCGCTTCGACTGCACCGAAGAGAGTATCGGTAAGAGGCGCATAACAATAGCGGTGCTGCAGGCTGGGCTGGTCTCGTCGGCTGTTAGCCGCGCGAAACTCTGCGGACCTCGAGCCGGCCGTCGTTTTCGCGCACCTCCAGTGCCGGCTGGCTGACGATCGCCGGCCCCTGCAGCAAGGTGCCGTCGCGGATGTCGAACCGCGAGCCGTGGCAGGAGCAGGTGATGACGTGGCCGTCGAGGTCGCCCTCGCTGAGCGGGCAGCCGCGATGGCTGCAACGGTCGTGGATGGCATAGATGCGTCCGTCGCGACGAACCAGCAGGACCGGCGTGTCGTCGACGTCGGCGGAATGCGGTTGCCCATCAGCCAGATCCGCGCCTGAATCGACCGCCGTCCAGTCCTCAGGACCGGGATTAAAGGCGGTCTGGTTGACGCCGACACCGCGTACGTAGGCCATGTGCCCACCCAGGTAGCCGCTGCCGCCGAGCACCCCTGCCCCGGCCAGTGCCAGGAATGCGCCCCGAATCCGGGCTCCCCGTCGACGGGCCATCAACGACGCGCCGTAGAGCAGCAGCGCGACGGAGTTCGCTTCGGCATGGATCAACCCGACCCGGCGGACGCCCTCGTCGGACAGCTCGGTGTCGGCCCAGTCGCTGAGCCCGGTGACCGCGGTGGGTACCGCTGCTGCAATGCCGATTGTGATCAACCGCTGCGCCGCTCGGGCGCCCGCGCGTGGGGCGAACAGATCCAGCAGGGATGCCGACAGGAATGATCCGATCACCAGGTCGGTCATCGGCGGGTGCGCCGGGTGACCTAGCCACGTTCCGCTGATCGCGTCTTTGAGCGGTTCGGCGCTCAGCAACCCGCGGGCCTTTTTGGCGATCCACTGTGCCGGAACGTCGAGGACGCTGGTGCGCTCGAGCGCATCGATCAGCGGTCGGCCTGGCGTGGAGACGGACACGGCGGGACCTCCCTTGAGCGGCGATCCCCCTGCAGTACCCGGCTGCTGCTGGCTCTACACGCCCTTCTGAGCGCGTCCGCCAGAAATCGAGTAGTCGCCTACTCTAGGTGCCCGTCTGCTTCGCGCCCGAGACTGCGCACAGCCGTTGTCACGTCAACCGCGCGAAAGGGCATGAACCGATGATTCCGGAGGGGTTCGAGACGGGCTCGTTGTACCAGTCCAACGTGCGCAGCGCAGACAAACTGGAAGTGATCGACAAGGGTGTTTGCACGCCCGCGCATCCGGTGCCGCTGCTGTTCGTGCACGGCGCCTGGCATGGCGCGTGGTGCTGGGACGAGTACTTCTTGGACTTCTTCGCGGACAAGGGCTTTCGGGCCCTCGCGGTCAGCCTTCGCGGCCACGGAAAGAGCCCGGCGGCCACACCGCTGCGCAGTTGTTCGTGCGCAGACTATGTCGACGATGTCCGTTCGGTCGCCGACGACTTGCCGACCCGGCCGGTGGTCATCGGCCATTCGATGGGCGGTTATGTGGTGCAGAAGTATCTGGAATCATTCTCCGCGCCGGCCGGCGTCCTGGTCGCCCCCATGTCCCCACGGGGTACGTACGGTTTAATGTTCCGGCTGGCGCGACGACACCCGTGGCTCTTGACGCAAGCCCTGCTCCTCGGCAAATCGTTGCCGTTTGTCAACACTCCTGACCGTGCGCGTGAACTGTTGTTCTCAGCGCAGACTGCCGACTCCCACGTGGTGGGTTACGCGACACGGCTGGTGGAAGAAAGCCAACGAGCCATATTCGACGGGTTGCTGTTAAATCCGCCCAGGCCCAAGCGGGTGACCACGCCGCTGCTCGTCGTGGGCGCCGAAGATGACGGTTGTTTCATCGTCGACGACGTACGCGCACTGGCGCGCGCTTATCGCACCGAAGCAGAGATCATCCCCGGTTTGGGCCACGACATGATGCTGGAACCCGAGTGGGTGGTCGTTGCCAACCGAATTCACGAATGGCTGGACAGTCGAGGGTTGTGAGCTGACACCATTGACCGGTGAGCATCGACTATGTGCCCAACGGCCACATCGTCACGATCACCATCAACCGTCCCGAGACGCGTAACTCACTGGACATGGCGCATTTCCGCGACCTTGCCCACGCCTGGGCCACGTTTCGCGACGATGCCGACGCCTGGGTCGCCGTCGTCACCGGTGTCGGCCGAGACTTCTGCACCGGAGCCGATCTCAAAAAGTTCATCCCGGAGCTGACCGGTGAGCTGCCGCGGCCCGACGGCTGGGACGCCAACGATGCCATCCACGCCGTCTTGCACCGCTTCCCGGTCTACAAGCCGATCATCGCCGCGGTGAACGGCACCTGCGTTGCGGGCGGCTTCGAGATGTTGAGCTGCACCGACATTCGCGTAGCCGTGCCGGAGGCGCGGTTCGCGGTAATGGAGCCCAAGCGGGGTCTGTTCGCGGGCGGCGGCAGCACGGTTCGGCTGCCGCGGCAGTTGCCCTACGCGCTGGCGATGGAGTTGCTGCTGACCGCCGACATGGTCGACGCCGAGCGTGCGGTGGCGATGGGTCTGATCAATCGCGTCGTCACGCCCGACCGGTTGATGAATACCGCCTATGACTACGCCGAGCGCATCGCTGCCAACGCGCCGCTTGCGGTCTGGGCAACGAAACAGTCGGCCGTCGAAGGGCTGGCACTTGACCTGCACTCGGCATACGACAACGAAACTCGGCACAGCGACCGTGTTTTCGCGACCGAGGACGCCAAGGAAGGGCCGCGCGCCTTTGCGGAGAAGCGACCGCCGAACTGGCGATCGCGCTAGTTCAAACCATAGAAGCGTTGCGCGTTCAGTCCGGCGATCTTGGCGCGGGCCTCGTCGCTGATGTCGGGACGCGAGCGTAGGTGCTTGGTGCTCTCCGGCCACTCGCCGTCCCAGTGCGGGTAATCGCTGGCGAACATGATGAAGTCGGCGCCGAGCACATCGATGACGCCCGGCAGAATCGGCTCCTCGGGTTCACAGGTCACCCAGATGTTGCCGGCCTGGACATACTCCTGCGGATCCCGCTGCCAGCCACCCTCGATCCAGTCGCCGCGCTTTTCGTAATGCTCGTGTAGCCGGTCGATGAAGAACGGCACCCAGCCCACGCCAGCCTCCAGGAAGGCCACCCGCAAGTCTGGGTGGCGATCGAAAACGCCGCCTGACACCAGTGCCGTCATGGCCGTCATCTGGTCGAACGGAAAGCTGATGCAGTGCACCTGGATGTAGTTGGTGAACCGGTCGACGCCGATTTTCGGTAGATGGAAGCCGGGAACGCCGTGGATGCCCAGCGGCATCTCGAGTTCGACCGCCGCGGCGTAGAACGGGTCGAGGTCGGGGTGATCGAGGTTGCGAGTCTTCAGTGCCGGCGGCAGCAGTGTGGCGGCCAGCCCCAGATCCTTCGCCTCGCGCATGATGTCGATCGCGACCTGCCCGTGCTCGATCGGTGTGACCGCCACGCCGCGCAGCCGACCGGCCGTCGGTTCGCAGTAGTCGGCGATCCATTGGTTGTAGAGGCGTCCGAACCCGGCGGCGAATTCGGGATCCTCCAGAGTTGGGGCGCAAAGCCCGAGACTGGGGTAGAGCACCATCGCGTCGATGTGATCGCGATCCGCGTCGCCCAGCACACCGTCGGCAGAGGAGCAATTGATCCCGACCGCTCTGGTGAGGCCGTGCTCGACCGGCACACCGGCGCCGGGACCGTGGTCCTCCGGGTAGTGGCGGCCCTCGATCAGCAGCCTCGGGCGGCCGTCGGTACTGGGTGTGACGTGCTGCGGCCAGCGCTTCATTGCTTCGATCGCCAGGGTGGGGCTCTCGGCGACGTGGCCGTCGGCGTCGATGATGCGCATGTCCCGAACCGTAACCGCTCGTGAAACACTCTCGTCATGGTTATCGCGATTGCTCGGCCCAAGCTGGAGGGCAACATCGCCGTCGGCGACGATCGTCAGCTCGGCTTCGCCGAGTTCGGCGACCCGCAGGGACGGGCCGTCTTCTGGCTGCACGGCACCCCCGGCGCGCGCCGGCAGATTCCGACCGAGGCTCGCGTCTACGCCGAGGAGAACAACATCCGGCTGATCGGCGTCGACCGGCCCGGGATCGGCTCGTCGACGCCCTACCAATACGACACCGTCGTGGCATTCGCCGACGACCTGCGCACCATGGCCGACACGCTCGGCGTCGACAAAATGACGGTCATCGGCTTGTCCGGCGGTGGCCCGTACACCCTGGGGTGTGCTGCGGCGATGCCGGATCGGGTCGTAGCGGTCGGAGTGCTCGGCGGCGTCGCACCGACGCGCGGCACGGACGCGATCGGCGGCGGAGTGATGGCACTGGGTTCGCTGGTGGCGCCGCTGCTCACCGTGGCCGGCTGGCCGATCCGGATGGCAGCGATCGGTTTCATTCGGATGATCCGTCCGGTCGCGGAACCGGCGTTGTACGTCTATGCGCACGTATCGCCGGAGGGCGACCGGCGGCTGCTGGTGCGACCCGAATTCAAGGCCATGTTCCTCGACGACCTGCTTAATGGCAGTCGCAAGCAACTGGCCGCCCCATTCGCCGATGTGGTGGTCTTCGCCCGGGACTGGGGTTTTCGGCTCGACCAGGTCAAGGTGCCGGTGCACTGGTGGCACGGCGACCGCGACCACATCGTCCCGTTCTCCCACGGTCAGCACGTGGTCGAAAGGTTGCCCGATGCCAAGCTGCACCCGATACCCGGTGAAAGCCACCTGGCCGGGCTGGGCCGCGCAGAGGAGATTTTGCGGACCATGATCGAAGTCTGGGACCGCGCCGAGCAGAAGTGACTCGACAACGGCTCACCAGTGATCAGCGGAATGCTTTCGTCGCGGCGCTACTGGGCTGGACGATGGATGCCTTCGATTACTTCCTTGTGGTCATGGTGTATGCCGATATCGCAGAAACCTTCCACCACACCAAGACCGAAGTCGCGTTCCTCACCACCGCCACGCTGATGATGCGCCCGGTGGGGGCGCTGCTGTTCGGTCTGTGGGCCGACCGGGTGGGACGGCGACTACCACTGATGGTGGACGTGACGTTCTACTCCGTGGTCGGCTTTCTGTGCGCCTTTGCCCCCAATTTCACCGTGTTGGTGATCCTGCGGCTGTTGTACGGCATTGGGATGGGTGGCGAATGGGGACTGGGTGCCGCGCTCGCGATGGAGAAGGTGCCCGGCGAGCGCCGCGGCTTTTTCTCCGGCCTGCTGCAGGAGGGCTACGCCTTTGGCTATCTGCTGGCAACCGTGGCGTCGCTGCTGTTGATCGACTGGCTGGGGTTGTCGTGGCGCTGGCTGTTCGGTCTGTCCATCATCCCGGCACTGGTCAGCCTGATCATCCGGTACCGGGTGCGCGAATCCGAGGTATGGGAGTCGGCGCAGCAACGAATGCGCCTGACGAACACTAGGATTCGCGATATTCTGCGCGACGCCAAGGTCATCCGTCGGTTCATCTATTTGGTGGTGCTGATGACTGCGTTCAACTGGATGAGCCATGGCACTCAAGACGTCTATCCCACGTTCCTGTCAGCTTCCGACGACGGCGGCGCTGCGTTATCGGGCGGGACAGCGAAGTCGATCGTGGTGATCTACAACGTCGGCGCCATCCTCGGCGGCCTGGTGTTCGGCACGCTCTCCCAGCGGTACGGTCGCCGTCACACCGTCGTCTTCTGCGCAATCCTCGGGCTACCGATCGTGCCGCTCTTCGCCTACTCGCGCAGCGCGGCGATGCTGTGTCTTGGCGCTTTTCTGATGCAGGTCGTCGTGCAGGGCGCCTGGGGCGTCATCCCGGCGCATTTGACCGAGATGTCGCCGGACGCGATCCGAGGCCTCTACCCCGGCGTCACCTATCAGTTGGGCAACCTGCTAGCTGCGTTCAATCTGCCGCTGCAGGAGGCGCTGGCCGTTTCCCATGGCTACCCCTTTGCGTTGGCCGCCACGATCACGCCGGTGCTGATTGCGGTCGCGCTGCTCACGGCGATCGGCAAAGATGCCACCGGAATCAGGTTCGGCACGCAGCGGACTGTTGTCGGTGGCGTGAACTAACCTGTGGCCGTGGCGCAGGTTCCGCGAACTCGCTACGCCAACACCGGCGGCATCGACATCGCCTACCAGGTCTTCGGCGACGGCCCGACAGATCTCCTCGTGCTGCCCGGACCGTCGATTCCGGTCGACACCATCGACTCCGAGCCGTCGATGCATCGCTTCCATCGGCGCTTGGCGTCGTTCAGCCGAGTGATCCGGTTCGACCTGCGTGGGATGGGTCTGTCGTCGCGGGCGCCCTCGGTGGATGCGCTCGGGCCGCAGTTTTGGGCCGAGGATGCCATCGCCGTCATGGACGCGGTCGGGTGCGCCCAGGCGTCGATTCTCGCACCGAGTTTCAACGCGATGATCGGCTTGGTCCTGGCCGCCCGTTATCCCGAGCGGGTGCGCAGTCTGGTCATCGTCAACGGTGCAGCGCGTGTGCTGCAAGCAGCGGACTATCCGGTGGGCGCCACGCCGAGCACCGCCGAATCGTTCATGACCGTCGGCATCGAGGCCGACGCCGTGGAGCGGGGTTTCGACATGCTGGGCATCGTCGCGCCCAGCGTTGCCCGCGATGATGCTTTCCGCGCGTGGTGGGATCTTGCCGGTAACCGGGCGGCGTCGCCGAGCATGGCCCGTATTGCCACCAAGGCCGTGATCGACTCCGACGTACGCGACACTCTGGCTTGTGTCGCGGCGCCGACACTGATCCTGCATCGCAGCGGGGTGGACTTCATTCCAGTCGGTCACGGCCGCTACCTCGCCGAGCACATCGCCGGATCGCGCTTCGTGGAGTTACCTGGCGCCGATTCGCTGTATTGGGTCGGCGACGCCGCGCCGATGCTCGATGAGATCGAAGAATTCATCACCGGCGTGCGAGGCGGCTTCGAGGCCGAACGGGTGCTGCTCACCGTCGTATTCACCGACATCGTCGGCTCCACCGAGCATGCCGCTGCGCTCGGCGACGATCGCTGGCGCGACCTGCTCGACAATCACGACAACATCGTCCGCCACGAACTCGAGCGGTTCGGCGGCCGTGAGGCCAACACAGCCGGCGACGGATTCGTCGCGACGTTCACCAGTCCGAGCGCTGGACTTGCCTGTGCGGCCGCCCTTGTCGACGCGGTGCAGACGCTCGGTATCGAGGTACGGATCGGCATTCACGCCGGCGAGGTGGAGGCGCGAGGTACCGACGTCGCCGGGATGGCCGTGCACATCGGTGCGCGGGTAGCCGCACTCGCCGGACCAAGCGAAGTGCTGGTGTCCTCGACGGTGCGCGACATCGTCGCCGGCTCGCGTCGCAGATTCGTCGACCGCGGCGAGCACGAACTCAAAGGCGTGCCCGGCCGCTGGCAGCTGTGCGCGCTGGTGCGCGACGAGGCAACGATCCGGCAGTAGCCAACCCGCAACGCTTTGACCACCTACCGTCGTAGCCTTGCCAGGGGACCAGCAGGCCCGCCATCGACCGAGGAGCGGCAATGAGTTCGCCCCCCAGCGCAGCCCTACAAGCGCTCCGTCATGCCGTTCTCGACAGCGGGACTGACACCTCGAACACGCAGGTTCTGCTGCCGGGTGTATCGGTGCACCGGCATAACGGGGATGTCGTCACCATGCCGAGCATCCAGGCCCCGTTCGTGTACCTCGTCCTTGACGGAACGCTCACGCTGCACCAGTACGGCGGGATCCGCCAGATCGCACCGGGACACTTCGTCGTGTCAGAGATCGACACCCCGGCGTCGGGGTATGTCACCCGGCGGCCTTTCGTGGCTTTGATGGTCGAGTTCGCCCTCGACGAAGTCGCTTCCGTGCTCCTGGAATTCGACGCTGGCCTGCCCGGCAGCGTCTTCACCGGCAATGGCGACCCGGGTGACGAAGAGGGCTTCGATGAGCGGCTGCTGGAGAGCCTTGGCCGATTGGTCGGCCTGCGTGAGCACTCCGACGATGTCGAATTCATGGCGCGGCATCTGAAGCGGGAGATCATCTACCGATTGGTCACCGGTGCGCAGGGACGGGCGATGGTCAGTGCGGTGACGAATCTTTCAGACGCTGCGGAGATGTACTATGTCAACGCCTGGATCAAGCGCAACTACCGTAAGGCGTTCACGGTGGAGGCATTGGCCCGGCAAAGTGACATGAGCCCGTCCGCGTTCCACCGCAAGTTCAAGAACGCCGTGCAGATGGGTCCGCTGCAGTGCCAGAAGCAGTTGCGCCTGACCGAGGCGCGCCGGCTGCTGCTGGAGGGGACGATGAGCGTCACGGATGTGGCTGTGCAGGTCGGGTACGACAGCGTCTCGCAATTCAGCCGGGAGTACCGTCGTGAGTTCGGCAGCCCGCCCCGGCAAGACATCGCGCGTCTGCAGGAGCGTCTGCGCCGCCTCGCAGATAACCCTGAGCGCGAAATCAACTGACGGTCTCGGCGCAGTCCTGAGCCCCAGCGGCAGGATCGTGCATTCTTCGGCCAGGAACAGGCAACCATGCTCGGCCCACGGAGTGGGACCGTCGAGCGCGGTCGACCCGGCAGGCCGCGAGAGCAAGGAATAGCGACGATGACAACGATGAAAGCAGTCCAGGTTCCCGTGCAGGGACATCCATTGGAGCTGACCGAGGTTCCGGTGCCAGAGCCCGCCGCTGCGCAGGTGCGCATCAAGGTCGAGGCGTGCGGGGTCTGCCATGGTGAGGCCAAGATCGTGGATGGCGAGGCGTCCTCCTACCCGCGAATCCCCGGACACGAGGTTGTCGGTGTGATCGACAAGCTCGGTGAGCAGGTGCAGGGCTGGGCGGTCGGTCAGCGGGCGGGCATCGGCTGGCACGGCGGGCATGACAATACGACGGGCATGACCATAGACGGCGGGTACGCCGAGTACATGGTTGCGTTCGCCGATGCTCTGGTCGAGATTCCCGAGGGCATCTCCCCGGAAGAAGCCGCCCCGATCTTGTGCGCCGGTGAGACCGTGTTCAGCGCGCTGAAGAACAGCAAGGCCCGCATCGGTGACGTCGTCGCCGTGTCCGGTATCGGTGGGCTCGGTCACCTCGCCGTGCAGTACGCGCGCAAGGCTGGTTATGAGGTGGTCGCAATCTCCCGCGGTGCCGACAAAAAACAGCTCGCCCACCGGCTCGGTGCACACCACTACACCGATGCGGAGGCCGGCGATGTCGCCGAGCAGTTGACGGCCCTCGGTGGCGCGACGGTCATCATCGCCACTGCACCGGATCCCGATGCCATTGCGCCCCTCATCGGTGGTCTGGCTCCCCACGGCGAGCTCGTCCTCGCCGCGGTGTCCGACGACCCCATCGGCTGGTCGGCGCTGGACTTCCTCGGCGGACAGGTGACCGTCAAGGGCACCTTCACCGACGTGAACGCGATGGCCGATGCCATCAAGTACAGCGTCCTGACCGATGCGCGCCCCATGATTGAGGTCTTCCCGCTCGAGAAGGCGCGGGATGCCTACGACAAGATGATGAACGCGACGGTCCGCTTCCGTGCCGTCCTATCGATGGCCTGAGCCACCCACCATCACGTAACAGGCCGACATTGAGAACGCGGAATTCTGGTTCAGAGAATCGTCAGCAGCTCAACGTCGCTTCCCTGCGCGAGTGTGATCACGGCGGCATCGAACGTGACGAGCCGAACACCCGAGCGCTGGGCAAGTGTCAGCAGATGTGCGTCGGTTACTTGACGGTGACCGGTAATCCGCGGAACGTCGTCGTCGACAAGCGACACATCGTCGAGCAGGAAGTCGTGTCCCTCGGTCGCTCGCAATGCCGCAAGGACATGCCGCGCGTCGGCAACGCCGATCGGGGTGGGCAGCACTCTCGGGTTGGTCGACACGCGAACGAATCCGCTTTCGGTGATCGGGCAGGTAGCCCAGCCCCCGGATGCATTGGCGGCAAACCATTCACGCATTCGTGCGTGATGGATATGAGTGTCCCACGCCAGTGCGATCAAGGCGTTAACGTCGAGCAGCGCCATCGCTGAGGTCAGTCCTCATCAAGCGCACGCCGAACCATTTCGGGCGTGATCGGCGGTGTGCCGGCCGGAACACGGATCACCGGCAACCCGTTACCGGTCTCCACGCGTGCGGGCGTGAGACCGCGTCGGGCCAACTCGGAGATCACCGCGCCCAGTGACCGCCGCTCGCTGGCGGCGAGCTCACGTGCCGCCGCGACAACGTCCTCGTCGATGTCCAGTGTCGTACGCACATGCTGATGCTATCGCATCAACGCATCATCAGTCAGCGCTCAGCACGTGCCGCAGCAGGTGCATGGCCACCGTCGTCGAGCGCTCCCGAATGTCGGCGCGGTTGCCGGGCAGCTGCACCGTGCGGGTCAGCGACCGGCCGTCGGCCAGCGCGACCGTAAAGCAGACCGTGCCGACCGGCTTGTCCTCGGTTCCGCCGCCCGGCCCGGCGATCCCGGTGATCGCTATTGCGGTGTCGGCCCCGAAACGGCGCAGCGCACCTGCGGCCATCGCTTCGGCCACCGGCTCGGACACCGCCCCGTGCGCGTCGATCAGCGCCGAATCCACACCCAGCAGCTCGGTCTTGGCGTCGTTGGAGTAGGCCACCACCCCACCGGCGACATAAGCCGACGAACCGGCCAGATCCGTCAACCGTGCTGCAAGCAGCCCGGCGGTACACGACTCCGCTGTCGCGAGCCGCCGGCCTGCCAGTAGCTGTGCGACCTGATCGTCCACCCGCGAGCCATCTTCGGAAAAGATTTGCTGCCCATGCTTTTCGCGCAGCAACTCGAGCAGTTGCCGGTACACGTCGGCGGCGTCGGGCTCGTAGCGCGTGACCATTTCAACCTCCCCGCGCCGCAGGCAGGTGGTGATCTCCAGCGAGCCGAAACCGGGAAGGCGCTCCTCGGCGTCGCGCAGTGTCTCGGCCAGTCCGGATTCCGGTAACCCGAACATCCGCACGGTGTCCTGGCGATACACCGTCCGCCCCGCGAGGGCCTCCTGCACAGCGGACGTCTGCACCGCGGTCCGCCACATCGGCTGCAGCTCCCGCGGCGGCCCGGGCAGCACCACCACGGTGGGCGCGCCGGGCACGATGACGCCCGGCGCGGTCCCCACCGGGTCCATCACCACCGCCCCGACCGGGATCATCGCCTGCTTGCGGTTGGCCGCGCGCACCGCGTCGAAATCCCCGCCGCCGACACGCTTCATCAGCGATTTCAGGATCGCGGCGATCTTGCCCTCCAGCTCCGCGTCCAACACCAGCTCACGCCCGCAGAACCGGGCCACCGTCGCGACGGTCATATCGTCGGCCGTCGGCCCCAATCCCCCGCTGGTCACGATCAGGTCCACGCCTTGATCGGCCAGGAACCGCAACTGCGCCTCGATGTCCTGCTGCCGGTCCCCGCAGATCGTGATGTGCGCCAGTTCGACACCCAATTCGAGCAGCCGATCGGCGATCCAGGGGCCGTTGCGGTCCTGTACCCGTCCGGTCAAGACCTCAGTTCCGGTGACGACAATGCCCGCACGTGCGCTCACTGGTATGACCTTAAAGTGTGGAAGTTGAGGTACTTCAAGCCGACGTGACCAAGCTCGAGGTTGACGCAATCGCCAATGCGGCCAATACCCAACTGCGTCACGGCGGCGGCGTGGCCGCGGCCATCTCCCGCGCCGGCGGACCGCAGGTGCAGCGCGAGTCGAACGAAAAGGCGCCAATCGGCCTCGGCGAAGCCGTCGAAACTACCGCCGGCGACATGCCGGCACGCTTCGTAATCCACGCGGCCACGATGGAACTCGGCGGGCCGACATCGGCGGCGATCATCACCAACGCCACCCGCTCGACGCTACGCAAGGCCGACGAGCTTGACTGCCGCTCGGTGGCGCTGGTGGCTTTCGGCACCGGAGTCGGCGGGTTTCCGCTCACCGAGGCGGCTCGGCTGATGGTCGCCGCGGTTCGGGAGCACACGCCGAGCTCACTGCGACGGGTGGTGTTCGCCGTCCATGGCGACGAGGCCGAGCAGGCGTTCCGCGCGGCGGCGCAGGCCTAAGCCTCCGGCGAGAGGTACCGCTCCACCGATTCGGTCTTGTGCGTCATCGCATCGCTGACGCCCGACCGCCAATCCGCTTTGATCACCACACTGACTCGGGTAGCGCGGGCGGCTACCGCCTCGACGGCGCGCTGCACCACCGCCATCACCTCGTCCCAGGAATCGCCTTCGACCACGGTGAACATCGCATCGGTCTTGTTCGGCAACCCGGAGTCGCGGACTACCCGCACGGCTTCGGCGACCAACTCACCGACTCCCTCACCGACACCCAATGGGGTGACGGAGAACGCGACGAGCACTGACACAACTCAAGTTTAAAGCGCGGCGCATGGCAGCATCGGCCTCATGCGGGTTCTGGTGCAACGGGTCTCATCGGCATCGGTGACAGTGGACCGGCAGGTCGTGGGCGCGATCCGGCCAGAGGGTCAGGGGCTGCTCGCCTTCGTCGGTGTCACCCACGACGACGACGTCGACAAGGCGCGGCGACTTGCCGAAAAGCTTTGGCAACTCCGCATACTCGACGAGGAACGGTCCGCCGCTGATATCGACGCACCGATCCTGGTGGTCAGCCAGTTCACGCTGTACGCCGACACCGCCAAGGGCCGGCGGCCGTCGTGGAACGCCGCCGCGCCGGGGAGTGTCGCCGAACCGCTGATGACGGCATTCGTGGAACAGTTGCGCAGATTGGGTGCCTCGGTGCAGACCGGGACCTTCGGAGCACACATGGAAGTCGAACTGGTCAACGACGGCCCGGTGACCGTATTGCTGGAATTGTGATGCCTGTTTTCGGCGGCGGCGGTGAAGCGTAGCGTGACTTGACGTAACCAACGCACCGATCGATCACCATGCCTTCGCGCACCCGGCGCTGTTTTATCGCACCGCCGGGGAGTACCGCGACTGCTTGCTGCCGTTCGTCTCGGATGGGCTCAACGCCGAACAACCCGTGTTGGCCGCGGTTCCCGAGCCCAATATGAAGCTGTTGCGGGACGGGTTGGGGCCGGCTGCTGCCCAGGTGACGATGGTCGACATGACCGAAGCGGGACGCAATCCCGGCCGGATCCTGGGCGAAGTATTGAGTGGCTTCCTGGAACGGCATCCGGATCAGCGGGTCCGAATGATCGGTGAACCGGTCTGGCCCAGCCGATCTGAGCTGGAGTATCCGGCATGTGTACAACACGAGGCGTTGATCAACCACGCGTTCACCGGCCGTGATGTCACGCTGGTATGCCCATACGACGTGGCGCGCCTGGAGCCCCAAGCTCTCACTGACGCCCGCGCCACCCACCCAGTGCTCTGGCAGGCTGGATCGCCCGCCGAAGCCAGCGCCACATTCGCGCCCGACGCGGCATGGGCGCATTACAACCAACCGCTGTCGAGCCACGACGCCGCGGTCAGATACACCGCCCGCCGGCTCGCTGACCTCAGCGGGGCGCGTGCTTTCGCGGCCAGCTACGGCGAATGGTTCGGGCTATCTCCCGAGCGAATCGCAGACCTGCAATTGATCGTCAATGAGTTGGCCACCTCGAGCCTGATGCAAGCCGGCGCCTGCCGGCTTGCCCTGTGGCAGAGCGACGGTCATCTGGTCTGCGAAGCCCGCGACAGTACATATCTCGACGACCCGCTCGCCGGTCGGCGCCCGTATGACCGCGACACCAGCAGGGGGCGCGGTCTTTATGTGGTCAATGCGGTCGCCGATCTGGTGCGCACCCACACCACCTCCGACGCGACGACGATCCAGGCCTACCTTCGGATGGAAGGGGCGGCGTAATGCGCGGGCATGCTGTGCTGCATTCCGCCGCTGGATTGACGCCGTTCGGGCACTTGGCGTGGAGCTATACCGACCGCACCGAATTCCTGAACCGCGCCGCCGAGTACATCGCTGACGGGCTGCGCCAAAACCAATACATCGCCTACGCGGGCGAGGGAACGCGCGACGTACTGCTGTCCGAGTTGGCCACAATCCCGGGTATCGCCGAACATCTCGATTCCGGCCGCATCGAGGCGATTTCGGCAGACGACTACTACACCTTCTGCCCCGGCACCGACGTCATCGACGGCGATGCGGCAGTGGCTAAATATCTCAGCGCCGCCCGCCAGGCAATCGCCAACGGCTACAGCGGATTCCGGGCGGTATCCGATGTCACGTCGGTTGCGCGCACCCATGCGCAGCGCGACGGGCTGGCCCGTCTGGAGTACCTCGTCGACCAGCAGATGGCGGTGCTGCCGTTTTCGGCGATGTGCGCCTACAACGCACGTGAACTCGGTTCAGCGGCAGACGAGTTGATGTGCCTGCACCCATTCGTCAACGCAGGGACCGTGATGTTCCGGCTCTACGCCGACCCTGATACCGGCACGGACTTCACGCTGGCCGGCGAAATCGACGCCGAAACCAACGACCTGTTCGACACCACGCTGCATCGCGTCTGGCCACTGGTCCCCGGCCACACCATGCGAATTGGCGCCGATGAGTTGCAGTTCATCAGCCATCAGCAGTTGTGCCTGCTGGAAACGCGAGCCCAACAACAGAACCGCAACGTGATCCTGTCGACGAATCAACCCACGATCAGTCGACTCGTCGATCTGCTCGACCTCACCCATGTGCAGGTGACTGCCGCGCGATGACCCGCTCCGATGACGACGAGTGGGACATCGTCAGCAGCGTCGGCTACACCGCCCTGCTGGTGGCCGGGTGGCGCGCGCTGCACGCCGCCGGTGCGCAACCGTTGGTCCGCGACGACTACGCGAAGCATTTCATTACCGCGTCAGGCGATCCGTATCTGACGGGATTGCTGGGCGAACCGGGGACGTCGGAGGGCGCGACGGCGTTTCCGCGACTGTACGGCGTGCAAACCCGGTACTTCGACGAATTCTTCGTGAGCTCTACCGGTGACGGCATCCGACAAGCGGTGATCGTCGCGGCCGGTCTCGACTCCCGGGCCTATCGCCTCGAATGGCCTAGCGGCACAACCGTGTTCGAGCTCGACCGGAGCCAAGTCCTCGAATTCAAAGCCGGAGTCCTCGCTGGCCACGCAGCCGAACCCACCGCACGCCGCGCAGCGGTTGCGGCGGATCTGCGCGACGACTGGTCGATACCGTTGCGTGAAGCCGGTTTCGATCCGCGACAACGCACGGCCTGGTCGGTCGAGGGTGTGCTGCCATACCTGACCGGCGAGGCGCAAGACGCGCTGTTCACCCGTATCGATCGACTCTCGGCATCGGGCAGCCGGATCGCGATCGGTGCGCTCGGGTCGCGTCTGGACCAACGCTGGCTCGCTGACTTGGAAGCGACGTATCCCGGGCTCAACAGGTCGGGCGATGTGGACTTCTCAGCCCTGACCTACGACGACGAGGACAAGACCGATCCGGCGCAGTGGCTCGCCGATCACGGATGGAGGGTCGAACCCGTCCGCACCAACCCGCAGTTACAAGCGGACTATGGGCGCACCCCGCCACACGTCGACACACAGATCGACAGCATCATGCGCTCCCGGTATATCGCGGCAACGCGCTGAGCCTGCGCGATTCCGGTCAGAGCTTGTGCGGAACGTCGAGGATCAGGCCACCATCCATGACGTATTCGCTGCCGGTGGAGTACGACGACTCGTCGCTGGCCAGAAACAGCACAAACGTCGACACCTCGCTCGACGCAGCGGGGCGGCCGAGCGGGATGGTGAGCATGTTGTCGGGAAAGTGCTTGGTCATCGGAGTGCGGATAAAGCCCGGATGAATCGAGTTGACCCGGATGTTGTGCGGCGCCAGCTCCAATGCGGCGGATTTGGACAAGCCGCGCACCGCCCACTTGGAGGCGACATAGGGGTGCACCATTTGCGCGCCACGTAGCCCTTCGATCGACGAGACGTTGATGATCGAGCCGCCGCCCGCGGCGATCATCGGCTCGACAGCCACCCGCATGCCCAGAAACGTGCCGGTGAGGTTGACGTCGATGACCTTCTGCCACTTGGCCATATCGAATTTGTGAATCTGGCCCAGCGCGACGATGCCGGCGTTGTTGACGAGGACATTCAACGTGCCGAAGTCCTGTACCGCGGTGGCGGCGGCTGCTTCCCACTGCTCGAGTTCGGTGACGTCGAGGTGCACGTAACGCGCAGCCTCGCCGATCTCATCGGCAAGCGCCTTACCCTCGTCGTCGAGGATGTCGCCGATCACCACTTTGGCGCCCTCGTCGACAAGCATCCGGGCGTGGGCAGCGCCCATGCCGCGGGCGCCGCCGCTGATCAGTGCAACTTTTCCGTCTACGCGTCCCATGACGGGTCAGGCTACCTCAGCGGCATAGACGCCTTTTCCGGTGATCAGCGGCAGGTCCAGCGTCGTGCGGATGCCCGGATCGGCGGCCACTACCGCCGGGATGGCATTCACGATCCGGCCCGCGGCCGCGACAATTGCGGCGTGGTTGTGGTCGCCCCTGCGGCTGGACGGGCAGATGTCCACCGCGTAGGACGGCTCGCCGGTGATCTCGACGCGATACGAACCGCCGGGCTGTGCCGGCCGCGGCCAGTCGGGACGCAGGTCGTCACGCAATCTGGTGACATGCTCGATGACGATCGCGGGCCGGCCGTTGACCATGCCGCTGATTTCGAAGCGCATCGCCGCCACGCTGCCCTTGGGCACATGGCCGACAGCGATGTCAAAGGCCTCCGGCGCCGGCTCGCGTTCGTAGGTTTCGGTGATGCCGTCGACCTCGATGCCCAGCCCGGCCGCCAGCTGCCGGATGGCGGTCCCCCACGCGATGCTCAGCACGCCCGGCTGCAGCAGGATCGGCAGTTCGTCGAGCGGCTTACCGAAGCCCATCACGTCGAACATCACGATCGCGCCGTCGTAGGTGGCGTAGTCGGCGATTTCCATGCAGCGCACCTGCTCGATGTGCTGACAGGTGCCGGCGAACGCGAACGGAATCAGGTCGGTGGCGAAACCGGGGTCGACTCCAGTGATGAACAAGCTCGAATTAGCCTGTCGGGCAGTATCTTCCATCCGCGCGATGTATTTGTCGGGCATCACCTGCCACGGGTACTGCAGCAGACCAGGCGCGGAGCCGACGACGTTGACGCCGGCAGCCAACAGACGTCGGACGTCACCGATCGCCTCCACCAGGCGGTCGTCGCCCATCGCGCAGTACACCGCGCACTGCGGCTCGGTGGCCAGCAACGCGTCCAGGTCGTTGATCGCGGTGACGCCGGTGGAGACGTCAAGCCCGGCCAACTCCCCGGCGTCCTTGCCGATCTTGGCATCCGACGAGACGCACACGGCGGTCAGCTCGAACCGGGGGTCGGTGACGAGCTGGCGCAGTGCCAGCCGACCAACGTTTCCGGTGCCGATGTGAGCGACGCGGATTGCCATGCTGCCTCCCTAAACGATGGGGTCTCGCCGGGCGAAACCGTACCGCGTAGTGGCTGCCGGTGTAATCCGTACTAAACTAGAACACGTTCCAGTTCGCCTACCGTCCCCCGAGGAGCAGGCATGCACACTCCCATCTGCGACGAGCTCGGCATCGAGTTCCCGATCTTCGCCTTCACGCACTGCCGCGATGTCGTCGTCGCCGTGAGCAAAGCCGGCGGTTTCGGGGTGCTCGGCGCGGTCGGCTTCACCCCGGAGCAGCTCGAGATCGAGCTCAAGTGGATCGACGAGAACATCGGCGACCACCCCTACGGGGTCGACATCGTGATCCCGAACAAGTACGAAGGCATGGATTCGCACCTGTCGGCGGAGGAGCTGGCCGACACCCTGCGCAAGATGGTGCCGCAGGAGCACCTCGACTTCGGAAAGAAGATCCTCGCCGATCACGGGGTGCCGGTCGAGGACAGCGACGGCGACAGCCTGCAGCTCCTCGGTTGGACCGAGGCGACGGCCACGCCCCAGGTCGAGGTGGCGCTCCAGCACCCGAAGGTGAAGATGATCGCCAACGCGCTCGGCACCCCGCCGGCCGACATGATCAAGCACATCCACGACGCCGGACTCAAGGTGGCCGCACTGTGCGGCTCCCCCTCGCAGGCGCGCAAGCACGCCGACGCGGGCGTCGACATCATCATCGCCCAGGGCGGCGAGGCCGGCGGACACTGCGGCGAGGTGGGCTCGATCGTGCTGTGGCCGCAGGTCGTGAAGGAGGTCGCCCCGGTTCCGGTGCTGGCCGCGGGCGGCATCGGCAGCGGCGAGCAGATCGCGGCGGCGCTGGCGCTCGGCACGCAAGGCGCGTGGACCGGATCGCAGTGGCTGATGGTCGAGGAATCCTCGAACACCCCGGTTCAGCAGGAGGCCTACGTCAAGGCCGGCAGTCGCGACACCGTCCGCAGTCGCTCGTTCACCGGCAAGCCGGCCCGCATGCTGCGCAACGACTGGACCGAGGCATGGGAGGCGCCGGACAACCCGAAGCCGCTGGGTATGCCGTTGCAGTACATGGTGTCTGGGATGGCCGTCCGGGCCACCAACCGGTACCCCAACGAATCGGTCGACGTGGCGTTCAACCCCGTCGGTCAGGTGGTCGGGCAGTTCACCAAGGTGGAGAAAACGGCGACGGTCATCGAGCGCTGGGTGCAGGAGTACCTGGAGGCGACGAACCGCCTCGACGAACTCAACGCCGCAGCCGGCGCCTGATCGCTCGCGGCGCGTTACTCGCCGTCAGCGCGCGGACCGGTGAAAACCTCTTTGGTCCGGCCGACGGCGTACGTCGCGATGTCCAGCGAATTGTGGACGATGTCGCCGGTGCCGCCGGCGATGTCGCCGCGGATGATGTCGCCGGCATTGTCGACGATGTCCGAAACCCGCTCGACGGCGTTGGTGGTGATGTCCCGTGCGGCGGTCAGCGCGTCTCTCGGGTTGAAAGGCATCAGAACCTCCATGTGATCTGGATCGGCATTATGGGTTCGGGTTATCGGTGGTGATGCTTGTGTCTGAGGGGAACCCTCCGCTTTGAAGCGGGAACCCGCCGTTGGTCAGCTGGCCGATCTGCCAGCCGTGCTCGGTGCACATCATTGGATACCCATCCGGTGACTGGGCCGCCGATCCGCGGGGATTAGCGCACGGTGCGCCGACCTCCTGGACTCCGTTCAACGGGTAGGAAATCACCCAGTAGCCGGTCTGGGCGGCTGGGAACTGATGGGTGATGAAGTGGCATGCCTCGACCTGGCCGCCGGAAGTCCGGCCGAAGATGAAGCGCTCGTAGTTGTCGCACGGTGCGCCCATCGACGCGTCGTAGCTCATTCCCGGCACGTCACCGTCGTAGTGCGGCGGGTCGGCGGCGGCGGTCGGAGCCATGCTGATCGCGGTACCGCTGATGACTGCAGCGAGGAACAGTTGACGATTCATGATCCACCTCGGGTCCCGGTTTGGACCAAAGCATAACGAGTGGACGCCGGGCCACAAGGCCGATTGCCCCCGCCGATAGCGAGAACACGTTGCAATCCGGGACCGGCAATCCCGCGAGAAGACGTTCCATCTCCGCGGTTCCGATGCTTTACTGAGCCAGACGCGCTCGTATCAGCTCGTATCAGGTCGTATCAGGTCGTATCCAAGGAGTGCATGGTGCCTTCTCTTCACACGCACGCTCCGAATCTGCCACCCGGGTTCGATTTCACCGATCCAGACATTTACGCCGAGCGGTTGCCGGTCGATGAGTTGGCCGAAATGCGCCGCGTGGCACCGATTTGGTGGAACGAGCAGCCGCTGGGCAAGGGCGGCTTCGACGACGGTGGCTTCTGGGTGGTCACCAAGCACAAGGATGTCAAAGAGATCTCGCTGCGCAGCGACGTCTTTTCCAGCCTGAAGAAGACCGCGTTGCCGCGGTATAAAGACGGCACGGTCGGTGAGCAGGTCGAACGCGGCAAGTTCGTTTTACTCAACATGGACGCGCCCCAACACACCCGGCTGCGAAAGATCATCTCGCGGGCCTTCACGCCCCGAGCGGTGGAACGCCTGCGCGACGACCTCAACGAGCGTGCCCAGCGCATCGTCGAGGCGGCGGCCGCACAAGGTTCCGGCGACTTCGTCGAACAGGTTTCCTGTGAGCTGCCACTGCAGGCCATCGCCGGGCTGATGGGCGTGCCGCAGGAAGACCGCAAGAAGTTGTTCCACTGGTCGAATCAGATGGTGGGCGACCAGGATCCGGAGTTCGCCTCCAACGACGCCATCACCGCGTCGGTGGAGCTGATCATGTACGGCATGCAGATGGCCGCCGAAAAGGCCAAGAACCCCGGGCAGGATCTTGTCACCACGCTGATCCAGGCCGACGTCGACGGCCACAAACTCTCCGAGGACGAGTTCGGGTTTTTCGTCATCCTGCTGGCGGTCGCCGGTAACGAGACCACCCGGAACTCCATCACCCAGGGCATGATGGCCTTCGCCGACCATCCGGATCAGTGGGACCTGTTCAAACGTGAACGTCCGGCGACCGCTGCCGACGAGATCGTCCGGTGGGCCACTCCCGTCACGTCGTTCCAGCGCACCGCGCTGGAGGACTACGAACTGTCCGGTGTGCAGATCAAGAAGGATCAGCGGGTGGTGATGTTCTATCGCTCCGCCAACTTCGACGAGGACGTGTTCGACGATCCGTTCACCTTCGACATTTTGCGTAATCCCAATCCGCACGTCGGATTCGGTGGCACCGGCGCTCATTACTGCATCGGTGCCAATTTGGCCCGGATGACGATCGACCTGATGTTCAATGCGATCGCCGACCAGATGCCCGATCTGGAATCCGCGGGCATACCCGAGCGACTGCGGTCGGGTTGGCTCAATGGCATCAAGCATTGGCAAGTCGATTATCAGAGCGATGCTGCGGCGAAATGCCCTGTCGCGCATTGACTCTGATATACATAACGCATGGCGACTCATCGCGCAGTCCACGTCAATACCGTTGGCGGCCCCCTGGAAGTAGTCGACGCCGAGACGATCCCGCCGGGCCGCGACGAGGTACGAATTGCGGTGTCCGCGTGCGGCGTATGCGGCACGGATCGTGCGTTCGTCAATGGCGGCTTTCCGGACATGTCGTGGCCACTGACGCCGGGCCATGAAATAGCCGGAACCATCAGCGAACTCGGTGAGGCAGTCACCGAGTTTGCCGTGGGTGATCGCGTCGCAGTCGGCTGGTTCGGCGGAAACTGCAACCGCTGCGTCCCCTGCCGGCAAGGCAATCTCATTCACTGTGAGAACGGCAAGGTGCCCAGCTGGCATTATCCCGGCGGCTACGCGGAGACGGTCACGGTGCCGTCCAGTGCGCTGGCCCGGATACCGGCCGAGCTATCCTTCGCCGAAGCCGCCCCGATGGGGTGTGCCGGCGTCACCACCTACAACGCGCTTCGGCACACGAAAGCCCTGCCCGGCGACCGGGTCGCCGTTCTCGGTGTGGGCGGCCTCGGACATCTGGGCGTTCAGTTCTGTCGAGCGATGGGTTTCGAGACCATTGCGGTTGCGCGGGGCACCGACAAGGCCGAGGATGCTCGCAAACTGGGCGCGCATCACTACATCGACTCCACCAAAAACGACGTCGCCGAAGCTCTCCGGGCGCTCGGCGGCGTCTCGGTAGTCCTTGCCACAGCAGGAAACTCACAGGCCATGGCCGACACGGTGGGCGGGTTACTCCCTCGCGGTGAACTAATCACCATCGGCGTCACCGCCGAACCGTTGCCGATCAGCCCGGCCCAGCTGATCATGCCTGGCCTCAGCGTCACCGGGCACCCGTCGGGCACCGCGCGCGACGTCGAGGAAACCATGGCTTTTGCGGTGCTGTCCGGCGTGCGGGCATGGATCGAGGAACGCCCCCTTGCCGAGGCCGCTGACGCTTACGCAGCCATGGAGCAGGGCCGGCCGCGTTACCGCATGGTCCTTACCACCTGACCGCACCCGGTCGATACGGTGAGGTGTGACCGCCGAAACCTGGACCCTGACCGCCGCCGACGGCGAACTGCTGGTCCACACCGGGGTCACCGGCCGGGCCGCGAAAATGGGTCACCGTCTCACCATCGCGATGCGGCATTGGCAGGCCGCCGTGAAGTGGACCGACGGCGAACCCACGGCGGCGGAAATTGTGGTCGACGTGCGGTCGCTCGACGTATTGCGAGGCGACGGAGGCGTCACACCGCTGTCCGCGCCGGAGAAGACGCTGGTGCGGTCGAATGCCTTGAAGTCGTTGCACGCTGAGCGATTTGCCGACATCGGCTTCACCGCCGATGCAATCGAGAAAAGCGACGCCGGCTACCGATTGGGTGGAAGGCTCCGGATCCACGGAAAGACGCGCGGGCAGGTAATCGACCTGTGCACAGCGGATCTCGGCGAGTCGTGGCGAATGTCGAGTAATACCACCGTTCGCCAATCCGACTTCGGCGTCAAGCCGTACGCACTGCTGCTGGGTTCGATGAAAGTCGCCGACGAGGTGACCGTGTCGTTTACCGCGCAGCGCGCCAAGAAGAAGCCCAAGGAATAGGAGCTGCCATGCGCATTGGAGTGGTATTCCCCCAGACCGAGATCGGTGCCGACGCCGGTGCGGTGCGGGCCTACGCCGAGCATGTCGAAGGGCTCGGATTTGCCCATCTGCTCGCCTACGACCACGTGGTGGGCGCCGATCCGCAAATCCATCAGGGTTGGAACGGGCCGTATGACCTGCACAGCACCTTCCACGAGCCGTTGGTGACCTTCGGCTACCTCGCGGCGGTCACCACCTCGCTCGAGCTGGTGACCGGCATCGTGATCTTGCCCCAGCGGCAGACCGTTCTGGTGGCCAAACAGGCCGCGGAGGTCGACCTGCTCAGCGGTGGCCGGTTGCGGCTCGGCGTCGGCCTGGGTTGGAACGCGGTGGAATACGAGGCGCTCGGCCAAGACTTCTCCAACCGAGGCAAGCGCTCCGAAGAGCAGGTGGAGTTGATGCGCCGACTTTGGACCGAGGAGACCATTACCTACCGCGGCACCTTTCACCAGGTCACCGGAGCCGGGTTGGCCCCGCTGCCGATACAACGGCCGATCCCGGTGTGGTTCGGCGCATCCTCGCAGCGCGCCTGCCGGCGTGCCGGACGCCTCGCCGATGGTTGGTTTCCCATGGTTGGGCCCGGACCGAAACTTGACCAGGCGTTGCAGGCGGTACAGGAAGCGGCGACCGAGGCCGGCCGCGACCCCGCCCAGATCGCCATGGAGGGCCGGGTCTCCTGGCAGGGCAACCCCGACGAATTCGTTGCCGCACTGCGCAGTTGGGTCGACGCCGGCGCCTCACACGTGTCCATCAATACGATGGGCGCCGGGTTGGCATCGGTCGACGACCACCTGACCGCGTTGACGACTGCCGCTCAAGCCGCCAAAGCAGTCGCGCC